>CAIRYE010000447.1 GCA_903882765.1 uncultured Anaerolineae bacterium | reverse complement strand
CCGTAAGCATCAGCAAGCTCTTACTCATCCAGCCATGAAACGGCGAACGCAGAATGACCATCATAATAGGGTTGAGAATGTGATTCATAAACCAAAACATAGGAACTCTCCTTTGAAGTATTTCTGTTCTTCCTTTAATGATACGAGATAAATGGAAACCATCACGGCGAAAGCCAACAAATCACGAACAAAACAAACACCCAAACACCACCCATCCGATCAATCAACACACCCCTCCCCAAGACGAAGCCATCGCGGTGCGGCATGGCGACGTGCCAAAGCCTCGCGTAGCGGCATGGCGCTGACATGCCTAGTTGGCGTCAGCCAACCCGCTCTTCCCACGCCAAGATATAAACACCGCCCAAACCCCATCGCTCTGCGCCTGGATCTTTGATAAGTAACAGCCTTAAAATTGCATAGCCAACTAAGGTTTCCCACATCATCTCTCGCGTTGCTACCCACTTTAAAGCGACGTATTCATGTCCCTAATTACCCCGCCCCTAGGCGAAACCTTCGCGTAGCGGCATGGCGCTGACATGCCGAGTTGGCGCTAGCCAACCCGCTCTTCCCACGTAAATTTCTTGCCAGGCATCACATCAAACGAGAAATTTCATTCCACAAACGAAAAAGGCTAACCCAACCCATTAAATGCTCGGGGCAACCCACCCCATCACGATCCGCCATCAAAAAGGGGCAACCGCAATGGTTTGCCCCTACCAGACCGAGGCTGAGGTGATAAATACCAGGACCCCCGTAGGGGTAGCCCTCGCGGCTACCCGCGCTGTCAGCGATGGGCATCCAAGGTACCCGAAACCACCGACCTTTTCCTAACACGCAGGGCAACCGCAAGGATATGCCCCTATCGGGGTCGTGCTTTTTCTTGGGGTTTATATGTTATTACTACAAACAGAACAACAAAATTTCTTGGGCGCACAAATCACTTCCCAACGCAGATAGGTAGGACTCGAACAATTCACCGCCCGTCCTATCTGGTTTGTCTCTGCTCACCCGACTTCCTTCGTTCCTCGATCTCAATAGCTCCACCCAAAATTCCTCGCGATAGGCAAGATCCCTGTTCGTAATCTAGGTCAGCCAACCTTTGTTTTGCATACTCTCACACCTATCCAGTACCAGAAACCGCCACCCTACTTATAATACCAATCCTCAGCGGTATGGATGTGGTGGTTGCACAAGTAGCGGCTGCCGCCCAGCTGAAAGCTGAGGCAGCGCTGCTCTAACCACTCCAGCCAATCCTGCTCGGCGTCCAGGTATTCTTTATCGCCCTTGTAAGCGTGTTCGTCCTCGTTCCAAAAAGAGAACTCGCGGCCGTAGGCTTCGCCAAAGGCATCCTCGCGGATGATCTCCATCTCCTCATACCACAGCCTGCCCATCTCCGCTTTAACCGCCCCAAGGATCCCCTCGATCGCGGCTCGTTCTTCCGGCGCGGCATCCGCCTGCCCAAGGCGCGCCGCTAATGCGGCCATCGTAATTACAGGTTGTTCTTCGATCTTGTAAAGTTTTGTCATAGGTCACTTCGGTATGGTGTAAATAATTATTCATCCAAGTATTTCCAAAACCAGCAATACTATAGATTTTGGGTAAATTTCAGGCATTGCTTCTAAACAAGCTAAGTGCCTTGACTCTCTCGCGAACATCACAAGAGCTCAAACACGAAGCATCGATCTCAATCATACCCGCCTTTTCCAATCAGGACAGCACCACAAGAGCATGTGCTTTTAGGCTTGCCAACCATTAAGTCAACCTATCCGCGATTCGCGTCAGACACCTGTTCGCAGCAGTCAGCCAGCCTTGAGCCAAAAACACCCCTCTACCCCCGCGCCAACTTCCAGCCTTCCGATGTGTCCTGCACGATCCAGCCCAGCTCGCTGATCTGGCGGCGCAGGTCGTCACT
>CAIRYE010000446.1 GCA_903882765.1 uncultured Anaerolineae bacterium | reverse complement strand
TAGGAATCTCCCGCGCCGGTAGTATCAAGCACATTCTCTACCAACACGCTCGGTACAAATTCCGCACCTTGCTCGGTGTATAACGCGCTTCCATTTTTACCCTGGGTGGCAAATATTGTTTTCAATCCCAACATAATTAGTTGTTCGGGTTTATCAATTTTTAAAAGTGATAACAGGTCCACCAATTCAGATTGCGCGATGAACAAGATGTCGACTAATTGGATAAACTCTTTCGCCATCTCGCCAGAGGATGCCACCATGCCATTCAGAGCAACGACCGCTCCTGCGCCTTTGGCTAACCTTGCAGAATTAAGGGTGTATTGGGAAAACTTTTCATTTAGGACAACGTAGTTGGCATGTTCAATTTGCTTGATTGGCGCTAACCAATCGCTTTGTTCAGAAGCGATACCTTGATGCGAGACACAAAAACCGTCACCGTTTTTATCAAAGTAGAGGTAATTGTGCCCCGAACGCTCCCCCCGGCGTACTTCTACGGCGCTAACATCCACATTGTGGGAAACTAGGTGATCGTGGTAACCTGTGGAGATGAAATCCTCGCCCACAACCATCGCCAGGCCAGTCTTCACTCCCAAACCCGCGGCTACCACGGCAATATTGGCCGAACAATCACCAAAATAGGTTGTTTCCAACTCCTCGATCGGCATATCTAAAGTAACGGTATCGCCATTTTGGGGGTAGCTAGCAAGCTTAAAGAGGTGGTCGTAGGGTGCCCAAGCGCCGATGGAAAGCAAGTCCAACTTGGGCATTACTTTAAGGCTCCAAGGGTTAGGCCACGAACGAGATGGCGTTGGAAGTAAAGGGCGATGATCATTCCGGGCACAGCCGAGATCATAGCTGCGGCAGCCATCCATCCCCATTTAATTTGGTCGAAGTTCATGGTTTGTAAGATGCCAACTGTAACCGGTTGGGTTTGCGAGCCACCCAGCACCATACCAAAAATTAAATTATTCCAACTGTAAATGAAGGCAATGATGAGGGCGCTTGCAATGCCCGGACGAATGATGGGCAGGGAGACCTGGTAAAAGGTTTGCCACACACTGGCGCCATCCACACGAGCAGCTTCCTCGATCTCAATCGGCACTTCCTTAAAGAAACTCATCAGGATCCAGATGGTAAGCGGCAAGGTTATTAGCTGGTTAGCCAAAATTAGGCCATGATAGGTATCGTAAAGGCCGATCTTTTTGAAGATAGCATACAACGGTAGGATGACTGCCAATTCAGGTGCGAATCGGAATGAGAGGAAAGTGAACGCGATCGTATCACGCCCTTTGATGTTGGAGCGTGAAAGTGCATAAGCCGCAGGTGTACCGATGAGAGCAGACAATGTAACTGAGCCAAGTGAGATGATAATGGAGTTGCGCAGGAAGAACATATAGTCTGAGATACCTGTGGTGAGACCAGTACCTCCCGTACCAAAAATGATGGCTTTGTAATTATCCAAGGTAGGGGTGAATAAGAAAACAGGTGGGTAGGCGATAATATCTCTGAAATTTTTAATCGACATCAAAAAGATCCATATTAGAGGAAAAAGGATAAAGGCAGTGAAGGCAACATAACCCAGACTTATTACTATTATGCGAGATATTCTGTGGGCCATTGGATTACATCCCTTTCACTTCGTTGGCAGATTGCTGCCACTTTTTTGATAGATAGGTGCTGACTACATAGGAAATAATCCAAAGGATGAAGATGATGGCCATCGCCATACCCATGCTAGACCATTTGAACACTTCCTCGTAAGCCATAACGTTCATTACACGGGTAGCATTAATTGGGCCACCGCGTGTAGTGGGG
>CAIRYE010000445.1 GCA_903882765.1 uncultured Anaerolineae bacterium | reverse complement strand
ATCGGCGCAGGCGGTGGAGGATAGCGTTGCCATGGCTTGGAGTACGGCTGATCTGCGCGGGCTGGCAGAGCTGGATGCTTCTGTATCGGTAAATACAATGCAGTTGATGCATGGGTATATTTTGGAATTACAGGAACGGCAGAAATCGCTGGTGAGTGAACGGGTAGAGCGGCGGGTTGCCCGCATTTTGCTGAAACTGGCAGCGGAATCGGGACGAGAGGTGGAAGAGGGGGTGTTGATCGATATGCATTTGACACGCCAGGATGTGGCGGAGATGAGTGGAACTACGCTGTTTACCGTTAGTAGAACGCTGGCGGAGTGGGAGCGCGATGGGTTTTTGAAGATCGGGCGGGAGAGGGTGGTGATTCGAAACCCTCACGCGTTGGTGAGGATCGCGGATGATCTGGTGAAGTAGAGCGGCCGTGCGGGCTGCTCTTTTTTTTTGTCAGCGGGTTGGCTGGCGCTAACTGGGTTCGTCAGCAGCCGAGCCCCTACTAGAGGCTTCGCCTTGGGGGATCGGGGCTGGCTTTGAAGGTTACCGATGGTGATTTGCGGTGATTTGGAATTGGTGGGTGGAAGAGCGGGTTGGCTGGCGCCAACTGGGTTCGTCAGCAGCCGAACCCCTACTAGAGGCTTCGCCTTGGGGGATCGGGGCTGGCTTCGTAGGTTACCGATGGTGATTTGCGGTGTTTTGGAATTGGTGGATGGAAGAGCGGGTTGGCTGGCGCCAACAGGGTTCGTCAGCAGCCGAACCCCTACTAGAGGCTTCGCCTTGGGGGGCGGTTTGGATAGTGCCAAAAGGCAACTTGCGATATGGGTTTTTTCTTCTTTGCGCTGGCGCAAAGACAAGGAGGGGGCGGCGGCTTATTATTAGGATAAATTACATCTAATAAGGAGACAAATTATGAAAATTTTGAGAATTGTTCTACTTGCGGCATTTATGTTGTTATTTATCAGCGCTTGTTCACCGCAGGTAAGCACTGGTGTTAATACCGAGTATGTGCTTACCACCGCTATGCGCGATGGCAAGTTCGTTTACTTGGGGGTGGATGGAGATATTAATGGGTTAGTGAACCCGGCCCTGCATGCCAAGATCGGCGAGCAAATTACTGTGATGCTGGTGAACAGCGGGGAGGGCGAACATGATATCAATTTCTCATCCCTCAATGTTCATTCGGATGTGATCAGTAAAAAAGGCGAGACCACTTCGGTGACGTTTACCGTGCCGACGGAAATGGGTGTGGTGGATTATTTTGATTCCACTCACGCCAAGGTGGGCATGAAGGGCGTTTTGTTGGTGGGCGATGTGATCGCTCCTGAATCCCCCGTTAGCGAGGCTGCGGTGGCGGATGCCATGACGATGCCAATGGAGGATGTGAAAGTGGAGTATACGCTGGAAACCACTATGGCGGATGGTAAGATGGTGTTCCTTGGCAAAGGCGGCGAGATCGATGGGAAGACCAACCCAGATCTAAAGGCCAATGTTGGTGATACCATCTCGCTGACGTTGATCAGCGGGGACGGCGTTGCCCACAATTTTTACCTTGATGAACTGAATGTGAAATCCGCTGATGTGAGCGAGCAAGGAAGCAGTATTACCATGGAGTTTGCCGTAGATAAGGAAGGGACCTTTGCCTACTATTGCAATATCCCTGGCCATCGGCAAATTGGCATGGAAGGCAAGCTGATCGCCGGCTCGGGTGTAAATTCGGCGGGCGGGGCGAACCAACAGGCAAGTTCTAACGGTGGCGCGCAAAGCCCGGCAGTTGCCCCCGCCGGTGTGGTGGATGCGAGCGCGGTGGACATCACCCGCGACCCAACCGACCTACCGGCGCCGCTACCGCAGCGCGGGCCTGAAAAAGTTGTGTTGAATTTGGAAACTGTGGAAATATCCGGCAAACTGGCGGATGGTACCTCTTATAAATATTGGACCTTTGACGGCAAGATCCCTGGCCCGTTCCTGCGGGTACGGGTGGGGGACACGGTGGAAGTACATTTGAAAAACCTGCCGGATAGCCTGATGGCGCACTCGATCGACCTGCACGCGGTGACTGGCCCGGGCGGCGGCGCGGTTGCCACCCAAACAAAACCGGGCGGCGAAACCATGTTCACCTTCAAGGCATTGAACGTTGGTTTGTATGTGTACCATTGCGCGACCCCGATGGTGGCTCAACACATCTCGAATGGCATGTATGGCATGATCCTAGTAGAGCCGGTGGGTGGGTTACCCAAGGTGGACCATGAATTTTATATGATGCAGGGCGAGCTGTATACCACGCAACCTTTTGGCACCACGGGCGATCTGGCGGCGGATACGACCAAGCTGTTAGATGAACAGCCGGAGTATTTTGTGTTCAATGGCGCTTCGATGGCGTTGGCAAGCGAGGCGCATATGCTGCACGCCAAAACCGGAGAAACTGTTCGCATCTTCTTTGGGGTAGGTGGACCGAACTTTACCTCCTCCTTCCATGTGATCGGCGAGATCTTCGATCGGGTCTTTGACCAGGCATCGCTGACCTCAAAACCGCTGACCGATGTACAGACCACCATGGTTCCACCCGGCGGCGCTACGATGGTTGAGTTCAAAGTAGAAGTACCAGGCCGATACATCCTAGTGGATCATGCCCTCTCACGGTTGCAGCGCGGCTTAGCTGGCTTTTTGATGGTGGACGGCGAGGCGAACCCGAACGTTTTTGATGGGACGATAACAGCTGGAAGCGGACACTAGATCTTAAATGGAGTGGAACATCCAAACCCTTTCCACACGAACGCTAGTTGCCGATAGACTGGCTATTTCAGTGGAAAATGAATAAGCCTTTTAGGCTCTTCAGGTGGATTGGGTTGGGTGTTCTTTAATCACGTTTTGCAAAATGGGTTGGCGCAAGTAACTCTTTTAGAGGATGGGAAGGTGGTGGAAAAAAATGAGGGGACGGTTACTTTTCAAAGTTCAGTACCGCGAATATAAATGTTCGCTTGATGGCTAACTAAGTTAGTAAACTCCTGAGATGAATTCATAGCAAAAAAATACTCAAGATGGAAATTAATTATTTCGAGAAATTCGCTTACCAAAAAAACTCAACATAGCTACTTATTTCAAAAAGTAGGGGTCTGGTCAATATCCTTCGTTGGTAACTTATCAATTCCGATCTAGTTAGAGAATTTTACCCAAATTGAATTTTCCTCAAGAAAAATAAAATATGAATACTATCTTGCTTTCCATTATTCTGTGTTCAACACATACACTCGGTATTTGATCCTACAATCCCAAAAAAAACTGAAAAGCTTTATCCGATACGCTTGGTAAAAACTCATGGGCATAATCGGGATATTTGAGCATGGTTTTTGGCGCATTTATTTTATTGTATACAGCAAATTGTGAAGACGGCGGGCAGATCGTATCCATGAGCCCGATGACCCACAGGATATTTGTTTGAATTCGCGGAGCCAGGTTCTGAATATCAATATAGCCCAGTGCTTCAAAAACCTTGTCTTCTTTTTCATGATTTGGATCAAAAAATCGGAAGTACTCTTGTAATTCTTTATAGGCATCTTTGGCTTGATCCATCTCCCAAACCCTTTTGTAGTCACTTAAAAAGGGGAAAATGGGAACGGCGCGTTTAATACGTGGTTCCAATGCGATACACGCGATGGTTAGCGCGCCACCCTGGCTTCCACCTGTGGCGCCGACTCGAGCGGGATCAACATCAGGCATTTCCATAACGATGTTTGCCAATTGCGCTGTGTCTAAAAATATTTGGCGAAAGAGAAGTTTCTCAGGATTTCCATTTAGTGCGTCATCCAAGCCACGGATGATCTGGCCGTGGTAGGTGTTGCCGATCACTTGGCTATTATCTTCCGACATACCGCCTTGCCCACGGCAATCTAGAGCGGCAACGGTATATCCTTGGGCAACATATGCTAATTTATCTGACCAATCGCCGGAGTTTCCGGTGTATCCATGGAACATCAAGATCGCCGGGTGCGGTTGGACACTTTTTGCTGGACGCAATAATTTAGCATGGACCCTCGCCCCGCCAACACCGGTAAAATAGAGATGAAAACATTCAACCCCAGGAACCTGAAAATCAGCCGGGACCAATTCAACTTTCGAATCGGTCGATCTCATTTCCTTCAACCCTTTTTCCCAAAAATCGTCAAAATCGGCTGGACGTGGATTTGTGCCACGATAGTTTATTAATTGGTCCAACGGAAGATCAAATGTTAACGGCATATTTTCTCCAATCGATTCTATATATTGGGGTGATCAAGGGTTGAAATTTTTGATTTCAAAAAATCTTGGTTAATGTAAATCTTTTCTTCTTTTATTATAAAGGGAAGAAACTAGACTTGTTCGTTTCTAGATCATTAAATAAAATCTCACCGGTCATTTTGGTTAGATCAATGGTTAGGGTAGCAAAATCGCCTTGGTTATGCCAGGTGAGGATGAGACCTGTATTGTCAGAATCAACCACTTGGAAAATCCCGTTGAATGCGGGATGGGTATTCCTGAATTGGATCAATTCAATCAGCCTTTTTACAACGGTACGCTGTACTTCTTGGCCAACCTCTTCTTCTGAATAATTGTGTCGGTTGATCTCACGACCTTCTCCGGTGCTTTTGACAGCATCAACATCATTTTTGCCAGCAAGTAAACCAACGTAATAAACCTGGGGAATACCTGGGGCGAAGAATTGGATCGCTCGGGCGATCAGATAAGCTGAATCATCGCCACCTAGCAATGAGTAATATGTACCTCTGATCTGATGGACATCAAATCCGTCAGGATCTTTATCCGCTTGCGAAAGAATTCGGCTGAAATTAGCCCCATTGTCCGTACATCGGTCTACAACGTGCTGGGCATCTTTGCGCTGGTACAAGCCGTCCAGATCAGGTTTAATAGGAACGCCATCGTGGCAATCTAACATGGTAAATTGATTGTGAGGTCTTTGGGCCAAATACTCTTTTAGGTTTTTGCTTGAGCGTGTCGTAAATGTCTCGAGTATTGTGTAGGGAAGGATGAAATCATATATCCAATAACCCTCATTAGCTAATTTGAATTGGGTTTTATAATCAGCGTGAATTTCGGGTAATATTTCAATATTGTAGGACGCGGCCAATTGGCGTATCCATTCCAAAACCTTGTAAATTTCTGGCTCAATAAAAAAACACGAAGTTCCACGTTTTTTTATTACATATCCAACCGCATCCAACCGGACGATCTGAACATTGTTCTCACTAAATTTGGACATGAACTGTTTTAATAGATCAAGCGCGATGGGGGAATTCAAATCCATGTCTATTTGTTCGGATGGGTTCGTTTTTCCAAAAGTTGTCCAAATTTTTTGAATCGCCCCTGTCTGCTCTATCTTAAAATCAGAAAAAGGGGTTTCCCTTCGAAGGAAAATTTTATCTAGGTCCTCTTTTAGTGGTTTCCCGTCCGGCCAAAATTTTTCTACTGGGATGAAGAGGTCAGCGAATTTCGAGTCTTTTCCAAATTTTAGGAAATCCAGAAAATAAGTGGATCTGGCCGAAATATGGTTGATCATCAAATCGAGAAGAAGGGCTTGCTTTTCGCCGATCTGTTTCATGTCATCCCAGGTACCAAAGGCGGGCTCGATCTCGAGATAGGTAAGGGGAGCAAAACCACGGTCTCCGGATGAAGGAAAAGGCGGCAGGATGTGAATGCCGCCTGAAAAGAGGCCTTGGAAATATTTATTAAGAATACGATCTAGGTTTTTTAGATCGCCGCCCAAAGAGTCTGGATATGTTATTAATTGAACCTGGTTTTTTACCATAATTTGGTTCCTACCTAACCTTGCTCACATCGAAATCATCGTTTATTACAAAGTCCGCTAGTTGTTTGTGGCCGGCGATGATCTTATGTTCAGTAGCCAAAATTTGTTCGGTAAACGGATCATTGACTTCGTTCCCACGGTTTCTTTTCCGTCGGTCCTCAAGGGTTTTCTTCCAATCTCTTGAAATAAATATTTTGGTATTTACGTGTTTAAGAAGAGAAGTGTACGTTCCTTCGGCAATTAGTACTTGAATATTATCTAGGCTGATCGTTTGTGATTCGACTGAATTCGCGTTGTAATCAATGAGCGGTTTGGTAAGGAAAGCTTTGTTTTCTAAAGCATCCATTAAATTTTGTTCTAATGCCTCGAAATTAACTTCCATATGGGGCCCAAGCCAGTCTGGGTCTGCTTTTCTTTTTGCGCTGTTCAGTTTGGGGGGTAAGAAAAAATAATCATCCTGTCCCAAAATAATTGACTTGATTCCGATGTTTGCTAATTCATTTGAAATAGCAAGGGCTGTTTCAGATTTACCACTTCCGGATTCCCCAGCGACGGTGATAATGAACCTGGAACTTGAGGAAATAATTTGATCACGAATACTCTCAACAATTGCCCGACCGGCAATTGTATGTTTTTCTTGTAATAGGATTACATCACCCTTCATTTTAGACTCTCGCAGTTTTGAAAAATATTTTTTTAGTTAGTCAGAAAAACTAAATTCAAGATCAGCCCTTAACAGCACCCTGAAGTAATGCTTGAATTATGTGGCGCTGGAACAAAACAAACACTAATAGTGTTGGTACTAGGATTATGATCGTTCCGGCACAAAGAAGTGGAACATTTGTGGCGTAGTGCCCTTGAAAAGCGCCTAAAGCGCCAGCCATTGTTCGTTGATTCGGATCTTCTACTAGCACCAGCGCAAGGAGAAATTGGTTCCATGTCCAAATGGACATAAGGATTCCTAGTGAGGCGATAGGGGCCTGGGCAAGCGGAAGGTGTATTCGTCGGAAAAGGTCCCAAGTTGTGGCGCCATCAACACGGGCGGATTCTGAAATCTCGATGGGTATGTTGACAAAATGGGCTCGCATCCAAAACACGCTGAAAGGCATGTATAAGGCGATAAGCGGTAATGGGATGGCAAACGGGGT
>CAIRYE010000444.1 GCA_903882765.1 uncultured Anaerolineae bacterium | reverse complement strand
GTTTGGCCCCTATCATACGAGTCACTTCAATTCCACCACGGTAGGCAATAACGGTCGGGATGCCGGAAACATGTAACTCCTTCAGCAGGCCCTGATTATCATCGGCGTTGATGGGCATAAATAATACTTTCCCTTGATATTGTTCAGCCAATTTTTCGAGGATAGGTTTAGTTACCTTGCAAGGTCCACACCACGGTGCCCAAATATCAACGATCACCGGGGAAACTGAACTTTTAACTTCTTGATTGAATTGATGTATGTCCATATATTTTTTTTAATCCAAAAGCCATTCCAATGTTGGAATGGCTTTTGGATTTATTTTTCCTTACTTATTGGTTTTGATCTTAAGAAAGTAATAAATGGGGCAGAATCCTACAAAAGCGGTGGCTAAAAGTACTGCACCAACTACGGCGACCAAGATAGCTACCGTTCCCTCTAAGAGAGAGGGAGCTGAAGTTCCGAGATAAACAAGCAAAACGCCAACAATGACACGGATGATTCGATCGGTATTTGATTCGTTTGTTTTCATAATAATGCTCCTGATGATTGAATAAATTGTAATACTAACTTGGATGCAAATCGGTCATCAAAGTTGCATTTTTAATAAAACATTAAATTGTGATTAATTCTTTATTACATATCTGTGATATTTATCACTAATGAAATCAGGGGTTGATGGCTAAAATGAATATGAATATTCCAATATGCGCATATTTGGAGACATATGAATTTAGAAAACTTACGTCAAGAATTAATTACCCTCGAAGCCGGCTTTTGCGCGGCTTTGTCCGATCCATCACGATTGCTCATCCTTTATTCATTAAAGGAGGGTTTGAAAAATGTATCCGAGCTCAGCGCGGAATTAAATATCACCCAACCAAATATTTCCAAGCATTTAAAAATTCTCAAAGAAAAAGGTTTAGTGATCAGCTCCAAAAATGGGACGCAAGTGAATTACGACTTGGCCGATCCCAGGCTTATTGAGGCTATGGATCTCCTTCGAACCATCATGCGAGATCAACTCCAAAAACGCTCTATCATAATAAATCACACTACTCCATTATAGGCAGGTAGATATATGAACAAAAAACCATATTGGGTATTAGGCTTGATCGGCATTTTAGCCGTGATCATTGTTCCATTGATCATTTTTTGGCCAAAATCAACAGAAAAAGCGGATGACCCCTGGGCGGCTGTACCGGAACATCCGATTCACACTAGCCACGCCGATATTATCAAAGGACCATTTGAGACTGGGCAGGAAGTAACCAAGAACTGCCTAACATGCCATCCTGATGCCGCAAAAGACATTATGATGACGACTCACTGGACCTGGGAATCAAAACCATTTGTTGTGCCTGGTAGAGATGTTCCGGTCACTATCGGGAAAGCCAATCAGATCAATAACTTCTGCATCAGCGCTCAGGGTAACCAAAAGAGCTGTATGGCATGCCATATTGGTCAGGGATGGCAGGAGACCACAGATGGACAGGAGGGCGCTTTCGATTTTTCAAAAACCGAAAATGTTGATTGCCTTATCTGTCATGCGTCATCCGGATATACCAAAGGTACATTTGGTAACCCCGCTGATACCGTAGATCTGCTAGCGGCCGCTAAAAGTGTTGCGGCCCCTAACCGTGCTATGTGTGGAAAATGCCACTTTGATGGCGGTGGTGGGAATGGCGTAAAACACGGTGACCTCGACGAAAGTTTGATCTTCCCATCCGAAAACGTTGATGTTCACATGGGAAAAAACAACCTCAACTGCACCGATTGCCACGTAGCTGAAAACCATGTTATCAAAGGCCGCTTGGTTGTAGATAATTATTATATTGAGCCCCAAGAGCAGGTCTCTTGTCAGCAATGCCATGCGGAAAAACCACATGATGACGAACGGGTAAACCTCCATACCGAAAGCGTGGCTTGCCAAACGTGTCATGTTCCCGCTATCGCCTTAAAAGACCCAACTAAATTGAGCTGGGATTGGTCTACCTCTGGCCAAGATCTGGGAGATGATCACTTTACTTACTTAAAGATCAAGGGTAATTTTGTTTACGATAAAAATGTTCAACCTACATATCTTTGGTTCAACGGGAATCTCGATTACCGCTATATTCTAGGCGATACCATTGATCCAACCCAACCAACATATATCAACAAACCATCGGGTTCCATTGTCGATGAGAAGGCAAAGATCTTCCCCTTCAAACTTCATATCGCCAAGCAGCCTTACGATACAACCTACAATTATCTGTTAGCCCCAATTACATCGGGATTAAATGGTTATTGGACTACGTTTGATTGGAACAATGCCTTTGAACTTGCCCAGCAACGCATGGGGCTAAAGTACAGCGGAAATTATGGGTTTACAGAAACATATATGTATTGGCCCTCCACACATATGGTTCAACCTAAAGAAAATGCCCTTCAGTGCGCTGAGTGCCATTCTGATAATGGTCGCATGGATTGGAAAGCCCTTGGTTATTCTGGCGATCCGATCAATTATGGCGGAAGGTTTGATAATAAATAAAATGGGTAAAATGATGAAAAATATTCCGAACCTTCTTCGCAATAAAAAACTCACCTCGCCCGCAGCCCTTGTGAGCATCGCGGTTCTTGTCATTTCCCTGGCAATCATCTATGGTATTGGTCTGGCAAAAGCTCCCGTCGCCGCGACTCCTACTATTTCCCCCATCCACCCTGTTTTTGTTCTTATGGACGCGGATGGCAAGAATGTAGTTGATTCGGGTAATCCAATCTCCACTATGAAGACCTGTGGTGAGTGCCATGATACGGCATTTATTGAATCTCATAGTTTTCATTCCGATCTTGGTCTTTCGGAGTACGCGGAAACCGCAGAGTTAGATTCCTCTAAAGGTCTGTTTGGCAATTGGGATCCAATTACCTATCGCTACCTCTCCCAGTCCGTTGACGAGAAATTAGATCTTGGAACCGCTGAGTGGATCAAAGTGTATGGCGCTCGCCTAGTTGGCGGAGGCGCTGCTGCCACAAGCAGGGCGGGTGAGTTAATCGCAGGAAATCAATCCTTGTTAGGTGTCGAAAAATCAGTCATTGATCCCGTTACCGGCGAAGTAATTGCCTGGGATTGGAAAAAAAGCGGCGTTTTAGAAATGGATTGTTTTATTTGCCATTTGGAAACCCCTAATATTTCCGAACGAACCACAGAGATCCAAAATGGTAAATTTGGTTCCGCGAATACAGCTACCCTCTTAGGGTCTGGTGTTGTGGAACGCGATGGCAGCGGCTTTAGCTGGAACAAAGAAGCCTTTAGCGCGGATGGGATGCTCAAAAAAGAATTTGTCACTATACAAGATCCGATCAACAATAATTGCGCGGCCTGTCATGGCGAAGTCCATACAGACGTGAACGAGCCAATCACGATCTCTGCCTGTAACAGTGAGTATCCCCTCACGTACACTACCGGTCAGATCATTTCCGCCCAGAAGATCTCCGAGAGTGGCGTAAATATTTCGAATAAAGCCGAGATCAACCGTTCTTGGGATGTTCACGCCGAGCGGGCTTTATCGTGCACTGATTGCCATTACTCGATCAATAACCCGATCCATTCTCAAGAGTCAGCCGGTACTTCACCTAGTCACTTGGAATATGATCCAAGAAAGTTAACGATCGGCGAATATCTAACCATCCCCGAGCATAATTTTGCACGTGGGCAGAGCGCACAGTATTTAGTCGATTCTGAAAAGAAAGGAACCATGCGCCGATGTGAATCCTGCCATAACGCGCAGGTTTCTCACGAAGGTTGGTTGCCATATTCGGAACAGCATATGGCGGTTCTTGCTTGCGAATCCTGCCATATTTCACAGCTCTACGCCCCAGCGATGGAAATGGTCGATTGGACCTTTATCAATGCGAATGGAACTCCGGGCAGCCTTTGCCGTGGAATTAGCGATTCTGGCAACACCATAACCGATTTGGTTTCCGGTTATAAGCCCGTACTAATGCAGCGCGATAACATCGACGGTTCCACCAGCCTTACACCATATAACCTGATCACTAGCTGGTATTGGGTTTATGATGACGCAAATGGCAACAAACGACCGGTTCGAGAATTGGATTTGAACAAAGTATTCTTGGTCGATAGTGGATACGCCCCCGATATCCTTGCCACCTTCGATACAAATGCCGACGGTGCGTTATCTTCTGATGAAACAAAGCTTACCAGCGATGAGCAGGTGGCCTTCTTGGCTAGTAAATTTGCGGCGATCGGGCTTGTCAATCCTCGAATTGAGGGGCAGATCCAACCCTACAATGTGAATCACAATGTTAGTGGCGGCGATTATGCTATTAGCGATTGTCGAACTTGCCATAATAAAGATTCACGTATTGGTTCTGCTATACAGCTATCTACTTATGTTCCTGGCAATGTGAAACCGCAATTTGTTACAGGAAACAACGTGAACGGTAGCGGTGATGTAGAGGTGACTGAAACCGGAAGCTTGGTGTACACACCGCGCAATACCCGAGATCGCATCTACATTTTCGGTAAAGATGCCGTAATGGGAATCGATTGGTTCGGCGCTTTTGCACTTCTTTTCACCGTTCTTGGTGTTAGCGGCCACGCTACCATGAGATACCTCACCTCGCTTAGAATCAAAAAGGAACCCGCCGCTACTAAGGCAGTTTATATCTATGAAGTTTACGAGCGATTCTGGCACTGGCTTCAGGCGGTTTCCATCTTGGCTTTGGTGGTAACAGGTTTGATCATTCATCGCCCAGATATGTTTGGTATGTTTAGTTTCAAAAATATCGTTATCATACACAATGTGTTTGCCGGTATTATGGTGGTGAACGCCGCGCTTTCCCTATTCTGGCACCTTACCACAGGGGAGATCAAACAATTCATTCCCCGACCGGTCGGCTTCTTTGATGATGCCATCATTCAGGCGAAATATTATATTAGCGGTATCTTTAAGGGAGAACCTCACCCCTTTGAAAAGAAACGCAACCAAAAGATGAACCCATTGCAACAGGCAACCTACTTTGCTTTGCTCAATGTTCTGTTGCCGCTTCAAATTCTCTCTGGTTCTCTCATGTGGACTGTTCAAAAATGGCCTGAGATCACAGAAATATTTGGTGGGTTGAACTACATAGCTGTGTTCCACTCCCTCATCGCCTGGTTGTTAGCCTCCTTCATCATTGGGCATATTTACCTCACTACCACTGGCGCTACTCCGCTTGAAGCTATGCGCGGAATGGTCACTGGATGGGAAGAGCTTGAAGCCCATGATGACGAGCATTCAAAGTAATTGGAGATCAAGATGTCTACTCAAATTGAAAAAAAACAAAGTGGCTTGGCGGCGCTTTTCAATCGGCCAAAAAAAGCCTATGTTCATCCGTATTTTGGTGGTTTGGTTCTTGGTTTGGTCCTTTTCCTTTCCATCTTCTTTACAGGTAATGGTTTAGGCGCTTCTGGCGCAGTCAGCCGTATTGACGCTTTCCTGGTAGACCTGGTTGCCCCGCAGCACGTCGACCAAACATCCTACCTGTTGAAAATGGCAGGAGGGGATAAAAATCCGCTCGATGATTGGATCCTTCCTGTCTTTCTTGGCTCAATACTCGGTGGTTTTTCCTCGGGCTTGTTCAATGGCAGGGTTAAGTTTGAAACCAATAAAGGACCGCAGATCTCGAACCAAACCCGTTGGGCTATGGCCTTCATTGGTGGAACCATATTTGTATATGGGGCTCGAATGGCTCGCGGCTGCACGTCTGGCCAAGCTCTTACTGGCGGTGCTACACTCTCCGCTGGTTCGTGGGCGCTAATGATGATGATCTTTGCTGGCGCTTACGCGATGGCTTATTTCGTCCGCAAGCTTTGGAATTAGGAGGATAGAATGAATTTCCCTCTCACTATTTTACAAACCGTTAGCGCAGAAGCACCCTGGACGTACCTAGTCTTCGCCCTGATCGGTTTCGCTTTTGGTTTTACCTTGGAAATGTCGGGCTTTGGTAATTCAGAAAAATTAGCCGCACAGTTCTATTTCAAGGATCTAACCGTACTCAAGGTCATGTTTACAGCAATCGTTGTTGCTATGCTTAGCATTTTCACAATGGTTGGGTTAGGTATCCTAAACTTCAATCTGGTTTGGGTCAATCTTACTTACCTCTCCTCCGGTTTGCTTGGCGGCTTGATCATGGGTGTTGGTTTTGTTATCGGTGGTTTTTGTCCGGGTACTTCGGTTGTTTCAGCCG
>CAIRYE010000443.1 GCA_903882765.1 uncultured Anaerolineae bacterium | reverse complement strand
CGCAGCATAATAAACCCCCCAAGTGTCTCAATTTCATCTTCATCCGGGAGATCGTTCATATCGAAGATTTCTTTGAAATCCTCGATCGACAACATACCATCAAGTAACCAACTTCCATCCTGACGCTGTGTAGCTTGTGGTTCGCTATCCATGGTTCCCACAATTTCTTCGAGAATATCGTAGATGGTTACCAACCCTTGAGTAGAACCAAATTCATCTACAACCAGCATGAGCTCAGCCGAACCGAATTTGAACATTTCTAGTGATTTGGACGCTAACGCCGTTTCCGGAATATATACCGGTGTTTGCAGATTATGTTTTAGCTGAAGTGGCTGACCTTGTAGACTTTCCATTAATAGAGCACGGGCTTCAATCATTCCCAAAACATTATCCAAGCTATCAGAACAAACCGGATAACGCGAGTATGGGTTTTCTTCGATCTGATGGCGTATTTCATCGTGAGAATCGTTGATATCCAGCCAGGCTATCTCGTTGCGCGGGGTCATAATCGAACCAACGCGGCGGTCGTTCAGGCTAAAAATACCTTCAACCATATCCTGTTCAGACTCTTCAAAAACCCCCGCCTGTGTACCTTGATCTAGCAAAACCTGTAATTCTTCTTCAGTTACCGGGAGCTCTTCCTTGGGATCGACACCAAACAAAGTTAAAATAAAATCGGTAACACCACTTAATACATGAACAATTGGAGAAAAAACAACCGCGACAGCCTGCATTGGCCCGGCGATGGCTGAAGCGATTTCCTCGGGTTTATGCAGCGCAAATCGTTTTGGTACCAGTTCGCCTAAAACGATCGAAACAAAGGTAATGGAAAAAACCACCAATATAAATGCTATAGAAGCCGCGTATTCCTTTAAAGGCAATATCTGTTCAATTACAACTTGCAAGGATTCGGATAAGGACGCGCCGCCAACCGCACCCGCTAAAACACCGATAAGTGTTATACCAACTTGAACAGTAGAGAGAAAATTATTTGGATTTTCAGCTAGCTTGAGAGCTTTCGAGGCCGACTTATCTCCATCATTAATTCGTTGTTGAAGTCTAGCTTTTCTGGATGACACAATAGCGATCTCGGATAAAGCAAATACGCCATTGAGCAGGATCAAAGCCAGGATAATGAGAATTTCCATGCCTATATTCATATTTTTTCTAGAATTTCAAGAATCATAATTGCGGCAAAATTATTTCTCAACCACAATACCAGATCCAATCGTTACCTTTCCTATGTTCCAAACATTTTGATCTAAATGTCGAGCTTCTTCTTCAAAGGATTCAGCCTCTTCAGCGGGCACGGCTACTAACAAACCGCCGCTCGTTTGCGCATCAAAAAGAAGCATTTGTTCTGATTCAGTAAGACCTGTATCAAATGTTACCTTATTTTCAAAAAATAATTTATTGTCTGAACTTCCACCCGGAAAAACCCACTGCTCAGAATACTTCTTAGCCCCAGTGAGAAATGGTATTCGTGAAAAATTTAGTTGGAATTTTACGCTGGAGGCCTCGGCCATTTCGGACGCGTGACCTAAAAGCCCAAAACCAGTAATGTCTGTGCCGCTTCTTACGCTATGGTTTAATGCCAAAGCGCTGCTTTTGTCATTAATTCTTGACATTGAAGCGATTACCTCTGCCAGTTCTGTTTCAGTGATCAATCCGCGTTTGAGAGCCGTTGTTGTAACCCCAACACCTAAAGGTTTTGTGAGGAACAATTGGTCGCCCTCCTTAGCCCCGCTTTTCTGAATCATTTTTTTTGGGTCAACAAAGCCTAAAACTACTAAACCAAATTTTGGTTCTTTATCCTGAATGGTATGACCGCCTGCAACTACAACTCCAGCCTGAAGACACTTATCAGCACCACCTCGCAAGATCTCGGAGAGAACTTCTACCGAGAGATCCGGCGGGAACGCGGAAATATTTAGTGCTAAAAATGGTTTCCCGCCCATGGCGTATACATCAGAAAGTGAATTAGCTGCTGCAATAGCACCATATTCATAGGGAGTATCAACTACAGGCGTAAAGAAGTCAGTGGTAATGACGATCGCCTTGTCATCATCGATCTTCCAAACAGCCGCATCATCAGGACCATCCAGACCTATAAGTAGGTTTGGATAATCTTGTGGTTTGAAAATGTCTGATATTGGACGCAGAACCTGCGCCAGCGTTTCCGCATTTAGTTTTGACGCTCAGCCAGCACAGCTGGACAAGCTAGTCAAACGTATTTGGCGGCCATTTGGAAAGACAGATGACATATTTATAGACCTATAACTTTACCGATTTATGGTATAGCGCTTGGTACTACGGTTTGTGGGCCTAATTGGGGCAAAATAAACGGCGCATCACTCGGTACTAGCATTAATTGGACATTCGGTGCTAATTTTTGAATGTACTCATACTGTAACAAGTTCGGGTTAGCCTTCAATACTTCCGCAATTAGCTGCAATGCCTTTGCTTCTGCTTCAGCCTGAATCAATCGGGCGTCTGCCTGTGCTCTGGCGGAAATGACAAGAGCGTCTGCTTGACCTTGAGCTGTTTGCCTAGCTTGTTCTGCTTCCTGCTTCTTTGATTCCACAACAAATTTCGCCTGTTGAGCTTGCTGTTCAGCGATCTGCTTTTGTTCAACAGCAGTTGCGTACTCATCGCTAAATCGGATATTTCTTAAGACAAAGTCTTGTAGGATCAAATTATTTTCCGCAAATATTCTGGTCAATTCATCGGTAATTTTTGTTTCCATTTCGGCACGTTTGGTACTAACAATTTCCTCAATGCCGTATTGGGAGGCTACATCTCGAATGACACCGCGGGATTGTGGCCGAACTAAACCATCCTGAAAACCATTTCTCCAAGTTTTATACAAATTTACGGCTTCAGCTGGGTTGATGGAATAGATGACCGTTGCGTCAACGTAAACCATTTGCCCATCTTTAGTACGGACTTGAATCGAATCATCTCCAGAAGTCTGTCCTTCATCCGCTACAGATGACATAGTATAGTTTTGCCTCAACACTGAAAATCTTTCGACTCTTTCAATATAAGGAATAACAAAATATATACCAGCCTGAAGAGGATCAGGGCGAATACCACCTTGTGTAATGGTGATAACAACAGCCAATTGGTCAGGTTCTACAAATACAACCCCTGCTCCGATAGTAGTGAGGAGAACCGCCACTACAATTAACACAATAAACACAGTGGTCAAACCTTTAATTGGTTGTTGCCTAGAGGATCGCATTACCATCACAAAGATCATACCAACAACCACCAACCATACGGCGGAGGCTAGGAACTGAAATAACGTTGAAATATTCATTTTAATCTCCTTTATTTTCTTAAAACATTATAACGTGATAGCATATGAGAAATATATGCGTTCTGTTATCTGTAAAGTTGATG
>CAIRYE010000442.1 GCA_903882765.1 uncultured Anaerolineae bacterium | reverse complement strand
CGGCATCGGGCGGGAAGATGAGCTCGATGTTGGTCATTCCGCTTTCAAATTCTACCAAACTTCTACCAGCCGCTTTGGGCAATTGGCACTTTACCGAAGCCGCGCCAATTTGCACCCGTAAAAATACCAGCTTCATTTCGGTCAGATCCAAATCGAGCGAGCTGGCGCCGGCTTCGATCTCGATCGAAACTGGTACCAAGGGGGTGATGGAAAAATGCCATTCGCCTGAATCTGGGCCCATAAAGGGCAAAAAGGTAGGGCCGGCTTTCAGTTCGATGCCCAAGCCATTTTCACCCACCTGATGATTTTTTTCCAAGCCAGCGCCGTTCGCGCCGCTGAGGGCTATCCCGCCGGCGGCATTGCCGTCGACGCGAATTTCGCCGCCGCCATGGTCGATGCTCACATCTACCCGCGAGGCGTTCTCGAGGGGGATGGAGAAGGTATCGCCGCCAAAGTTATTTACGGCATTGGTGTTTGCCCAGCGCCGAAAGAGCACCATAAAGCCGGCGATCACCAGGGCGATCGGGAAGAATAGATCCATTGGTTCTTGTATGATCTTGAATTGTTTGAGTAGAAAAAGTACCCCAAGCAACACCAGCAAAAGCCCCCAAAAGAAATTAGATCGTTTCATTATGGCCTGCTTTCTTATTTTTTATAACCGCGAAATAGCACCACTACCCCAACCACGATCAGGATCACGGCGGGAGCGTATGGCCCAAGGATAGCCAAGCGGCCAAACAAGGTGGCGAACACTAAAAAGAGCAGCGCCGAAACAAAAACGGCGTTAGCGCCAGAGCGGATCTTATCCTGATTGCTGCTTAGCAGCCCATTCACCATATCGCCTACCCCGGCGAAGCCAGGGATGAGTGCCCACATAAATGACCAAGAGGTGTAATCGGTGGTTTTGAACTGGTAATACAGAATGCCGCCGATGCCCGCTACGATCGCAGCCGGCACAGCCATCCCTGGTGCGCCAACCAACAGCCCCACCAAGAAGATCATCGCGCCGATGGCAATGATGTTGATCGGGTAGGTCATATAAAGTTCAGAGATCTGCTGCAGGCTAGGAATTTGCCGAATTGCTAGAAACCAACCGCCGAAAAAAATCAGGATGATCCCTAAAGCTAACTGAGTTCGATTGCGCATTTTTCTCTCCTATAAAAACGATTCTTTAAATATTATACCCATTTGGCTCTTAGAGTCAACACCTACAAAGGATAATTTAATAATAACTTAATAATCTTTATTGATATTTGTAATAATTTATGAAAAATGCGATATATATTGATAATATTGATACTGCCTTGAATTTTTACTGTTCACCAGCTTAATGCCTTCGCTGGGTTCGGTTTCGATGTATAATTCCTAAACATTATGTTCCTCTCTTCCTTGTTCCGGCGGATCTCTCATTCTAAGCGCACCTTCTTCATAATTGTCGCGGGTGTCGCCATTGTTTGTGTTACTTCGATGATCATCTTAGCGCTTTCATCGCTCGGCGTGTTCGATGAGCCAATTGAGGCGACTTCGCCCATCACCACCAGCAACCTTGAAACCGCCACGCCGGAGATCTCAGCGGAAGCTTTCGTGTTTCCTCGCTGCGTCGACGCGTCATCGCTGGTTACGGGAAAGGTGATTGAGGTGAGGGATGGGGATACCATTAATGTGCTCGGTGAAAACGGGGTAGAATCGGTTCGATACATCGGCATCGATACCCCTGAAGTGGGCCAGTTCCAAACCAAGCTGGGCATGGAAGCCTACCAGAAAAATGTAGACTTAGTTCTCGGTAAAGAGGTAAGCCTCTATACCGATACCACTGACGTGGACGCTTACGACCGATTGCTGCGTTATGTGTTTGTGGACGATGTTTGGGTAAATCATGAGATGGTTGCCTTAGGCCTGGCCGAGGAAGAACCGTACGAACCTGATACCGCCTGCCGCTGGGAGTTAGCCAAGGCGGAGATGAAAGCCCGCGAAGCCCACTTGGGCATTTGGCTGACTGACAACAATCGCACTGTTCGAAATATCGAGAATTTTGGCACCGATACTTCTGTTGGCAATTATCTCCCGGGCTCTATTTGGATCAACGAGGTGAATGCGAAGATGGAGTATGTCGATCTTTTCAACAACTCCACCGCTGATATTGACCTGAAAGGGTGGTATTTGGTTTCAGAACGCGGCGACCAAGTGTGCCCATTAGATACAACCCTGAAGGTTGGCAAAACCTTGCGGGTTTTCTCGCAAAAAGGCAAAAACGGCTTTAATTGCAACAGCCCCGAACCGATATGGCACAATACCAATCAAGACCCCGCTGTGCTTTACGACCCCGCCGGCAATACCATCGACCGCAAATAGCGGTTACTCCGTTTGCAACAGAAATTATCCAAGCAAGCTCCCTTTTCCCAAGGTAT
>CAIRYE010000441.1 GCA_903882765.1 uncultured Anaerolineae bacterium | reverse complement strand
TGGCGGCTTCACAGGCTAATTTCATCAATTCGCGGTCGTAGGGCTGGCTCATATCCGGGAATCTCAAACCAAATTCATCAATATTGGGGCCGATCAGCGGGTTGAAGCCCATCATGGCAACCAAATTCAAATTATCTTCGATCAGCATCAGATCGCCCGGTTCGTAATCAGGGTTGATTGCGCCGGCGGCGTTGGTGACGATCAGCACTTCTACACCAAGGCGCTTCATCACACGCACGGGCATGGTTACCTGTGACATTGAGTAGCCTTCATAAAAATGAATGCGGCCCTGCATCACCATCACGGATTTATCTTGCAGGGTGCCGATCACCAGCCGGCCGCTGTGGCCTAAAACGGTGGAAGTGGGCCAGTGGGGCAGTTCGTTGAACGGAATGATATCCGGGTTTTGAACAGCGTCTGCCAAACCACCCAAGCCAGAACCGAGAATGATACCAATCTTGGGTTGGTGCTTGGTCGTTGCCTTAACCGCGGCGGCAACTTCATCGATCTGGGCAAGCGTAATAAAAGGTTGATTGTTCATGGTCACCTATTTCTTTTAAATGGAATGATCGTTCGACAGAAAATTATAATCTATTCTCTCTTAGCGCAAAATTTCCTTCATCGCGGCGATGGTTTGCTCAACATCCGCGTCCGTGATCTGGTAATGGGTTACAAAGCGGAAGCGGCGCGAGCCCATCGACCCCGCCAGGATCCCACGTTTTTTGAGTTCGTCCTCGATCTGGTATATAGTGATCGGATTGGAATCCAGAATATCAAAGAATGCCATGTTGGTGGGCGGTACCTCGGGGTTCATTTTGATGCCGGGTAGGTCCTTTAGACCGATGGCTAGCTTTTTGGCTCGGGTATGGTCATCGGCAAGGCGGTTCACCATTTTTTCGAGCGAGAGGATGCCGGCCGCCGCGATGATACCAGCTTGTCGCATTCCACCGCCAAGGTGTTTGCGGGCTCGGCGAGCTTTCTTCATAAAGGCATGGCTGCCGCAAAGCACTGAGCCAACGGGCGCGGCAAGCCCTTTGCTGAGGCAAAAGGTAACGGAATCGACGTGCTTGGTAAGCTCGCTAACAGCGATATTTTGGGCAACCGCTGAATTAAACAAACGCGCTCCATCCATATGAAAGGCTAGACCGTTCCGTTTGGCGAATTGGTTCATTTCTGCCAACGTTTGTGGGGTTTGGCAAACGCCACCCAAGGCGTTGTGGGTGCTCTCCACAGCGATCAGGCGGGTGATCGGTTCGTGCTCGTCATCCACCCGAACCGCGTCTTGCGCTACCTCCAAGGGCAGTGAGCCATCGGCGTTCTCGGCGATCTGCCGTGAGTGGATGCCGCCAAACGAGGAAGCCCCGCCGCCTTCGTAAAGGAAGATATGCGATTTTTTGCCAACTAAGATCTCATCGCCGCGATCGCAGTGCGCCAACAGGCTGATCAGGTTGCCCATGGTGCCAGACGGAATGAACAAACCCGCCTCCATCCCCACCATGCCGGCAGCTAACTCTTGCAGCTGGTTGACGGTTGGGTCGTCGCCATAAACATCATCACCAACTACGGCTTTCGCCATCGCCTCACGCATTTCATCGGTGGGGCCGGTTACGGTATCAGAACGCATATCAATCATTTTCATCGTGTCTCCAATAGGATCGAGCAGTTTGGGTTTATTTTTGCAGGCATTGTGTAAACAGGGCAAGCTCCCCGCTAGGGGGTTGAGGGCTTACCGCTAAGAGCGGAATATTTTCTATGACAAAGATGGTTTTCATGGTGGGTGGCACCAGTTCGGAAGGGAGAAATCCAATACTTGGTTCAGAGCTTAATAGACCCTGCAGCATTTTTTCTGTCGTGAGAGCTAACCGTGTATTTGGGCTAACCCGCTGTCCATCCAGGAAAAAATCCTCAAAACTTCGCTGTATGTCATCCTCCCCCGGGAAAACCCAAACCTGATAGGTTTCGCTGGTTCGGCTAAGGAACAATTTCGCCACTTCCTCTTGCGAGAGAAGGGGCGCATCTTTTTGATTTGTAACGATGGAAAGGCTGCTGCTGCCGATCTGATACACGGGTTTCTGTTCGCCTGTGGGGCTGGTGCCGTAATAAAGAGCGATATCGGCTAGGGCAGGATCGTTGGTAGGGTTGAGCGTTAGCTTGTTTTTGATGGCGCAGTCCTCAGCCTTGTTGTACCACAATGCGAAAGCGGGGCTTTTGTAGAACGTGATAACTCCCTGGTAGCTATTTGCTGATATTGGCAAGCAGGCGGTTATTAACAGCAGCAGGGGGAAGAACGAGATAACGCTAGGTTTCATGCCAATGTATAGAAATAATAGCAAGCCACGCTGGCAACAAAGCAATAGGCGGAGAACAAATAGAGCGAGTGGTTTTGCAGATAGTTTAGCAGCCATTTGATGGCCAGCCAGCCAGTAATGCCGGCAACCATGGTGCCCACAAAAACAGGAAGCAGGAAGGCCCCGCCGTTTTGAATGCTGAACAGGTCAAGCATTTCCACTAGGCCGGCGGCCAGCATTACCGGCACCGACATAAGCATCGCGAAACGGGCGGCGCTTTTGCGGTCAAAACCGAGGTACATAGCGCCGCTAAT
>CAIRYE010000440.1 GCA_903882765.1 uncultured Anaerolineae bacterium | reverse complement strand
GTAAAAATTCATTTTGTGACAAATGTGTTACATATTAAACTTTGACATTCTTTACGGCTTAAAATAGAATAAACTTCAATAAGTGTAACAAAATATTTCATCTAGAGGAGTAGGTCTCCATGAAAGAGTATTCAACTGAGTACCTCCGCAATATCGCGATCGTCGCCCATGGTGGCGCCGGAAAAACGATGCTGTCCGAGGCTTTTCTGCATTATACCGGAGCCACGACCCGTCTGAATAAGATAGAAGACGGAAGCTCGATATCTGATTATGATGAAGAAGAAATTCGCCGTAAGATCTCGCTATACACTAGTGTTCTTCCTGTAGAGTACAGGGATCACAAGATCAATGTTCTCGATGCCCCTGGCTTTACCGATTTTGTGGGTGAAGAAATATCCGCTCTCTCGGTTGCTGATGGTGTGTTGATCTTAGTGGACGCTGTCGCAGGTGTTGAAGTTGGCACTGAATTAGCCTGGAATTTTTCTGATGACCAAAATCTACCAAGATTCGTTGTGATCAACAAGCTCGATCGTGAGAATGCCAATTTTGAAAAAGCTTATGCCGCCATTGAAGAATTCGCTGCCCAAAACGGAAAACGCCTGATCAAGGTGCAGATTCCAATGGGTGAGAAAAATGACTTTAAGGGTGTTTTAGACCTGATCCATATGAAAGCTTATATCGGAGATGGCAAGACCGTCAGCGAGATACCCGCCGATTGCGCCCAGGAAGTTTCTGATGCCCGCCATTTATTGATCGAAGCCGCTGCCGAAGGTGAAGATTCATTATTAGAAAAATACCTTGAAACTGGTGAACTTAGTGGTGAAGAACTGCTGATCGGTCTCAAAGATGTCGTTCTTAGCGGCGCTTTCATTCCTGTCTTTATTACAGCCGGTGCCCGCGAAATTGGTATCCGCCCCTTGCTCGACGCTATCATCGAATTTATGCCCACCCCCGCCGAACATCCCGATATTATTGCTCACGGCAAAGCTGGCGATGAGAAATTGCACGAAAGTGATGCTGGCCCCGCGGTTGTATATGTTTGGAAAACGACCGCCGATCCTTTTGTTGGCAAGATGACCTATTTCAAGGTCATCTCTGGCACCGTAACTTCCGATATTCACTTTTGGAATGCCAATAAAAATGCCGACGAAAGAATGGGCGGTTTACACATTCAACGTGGCAAAGAAACGATCTCGATCAAGAATGTTCATGCCGGCGATATCGCCGTAGTTTCAAAACTGAGTGTTACAGGCACAGGGGATACTCTCTGCGATAAGAATCACTTAGTTGCGATCGATCCACCAAAATATCCATCCCCACTGTACAAAGTCGCTATCGCGCCAAAAACTCAGGCTGATGCCGCTAAAATTTCTCCTACTCTCACCCGCCTTTGCGAAGAAGACCCCACTTTGGCTTGGCAAACAGACTTGGTTACCGGTCAGACCACCTTATCGGGTATGGGCGATCAGCATATTGACGTAGCTATTCGGCGCGCCTCTCACAAATTCCAAGTTGGAATTAGCGCTGAGCCTTTGAAGATTCCTTACCGTGAAGGCATTACCCGCAAAGCCAGCGCGCAGTACCGCCACAAGAAACAATCCGGCGGTTCTGGTCAGTTCGGCGAAGTACACCTACGCATTGAACCACTCCCCACCGAAGATTTCAAGTTTTCGGATGAGTTGGTTGGTATGAACCTTTCCAAATCCTACCTTCCTTCCATTGAAAAAGGCATCAAATCTACTATGGATAAAGGTGTATTTGCTGGTTACCCACTCAGCAACGTTCATGTCATTGTGTTTGATGGCAAGGAACACCCGGTAGATTCAAAACCAATTGCCTTTGAGACTGCCGGCCGAGAAGCCTTCAAGATCGCGGTAAATGAGGCTGGCCCAGTTCTCTTTGAACCGATCATGGCTATGCACATCACCGTTCCTGATAGCAATCAGGGTGATATTATGGGCGACCTCAACACTCGCCGTGGTAGAGTGCAAGGCACCGATTCTGAAAAGGGTCGTACCGTGATCAATGCCCATGTTCCGATGGTGGAAGTTTTACGCTATACAACGGAACTCCGTTCGCTCACAGGTGGCCGAGGCTACTTCGCCATGGAATTCGATCATTACGCCGTAGTTCCACCAAACCTGGCACAACCCATTATGGACGCTCACAAGAAAGAAATGGAAGCGAAGAAGGAAGAGTAAACCCTTCTTTGTTGTTCTAAGCATTTTCAAAACCGCTTCCCTAATTAGGGAGCGGTTTTTCTATTCCAGTCTTTCTACTATTAATTTTTTATAGATATTCGGATAATATCTATCCACTTTCTTGACAAAACCAAAAATCTCCGTAAAATTGCCTAATAATGAAAAATTTACTGATCGACCAAAATTGCTTGTGTAGTAGGCGGGGTTCATAATCACCGCCTTCTGATCAGTTTTTCCAAGATTCCAGCAACAAAGACGGTGACGAACCTCGCATGTGCCAACCAACACATGACCAAGCGTCACTGTTTTTTATTTAAGCTGGAAATTTTTTATATATAAGGAAACAATATGAACCCAAGATTTGTAGATCAAAACGCTCTCCGCACCAATCAGGCTGTCATTATCGCTTTTCTTCTGATTGGTTTTATTTTCGACCTCGTTGGGCTTGTTTATTTCACCGCGTTTGCAATGTTGGTAGGCACTTTGTTTTCAGCCCCAGCATTCAAGCCCATCTATCAATACCTAGTTCAACCCCTCGGTATCGCTAAACCGGAAGTTATGCAAGATGACCCGAATGCCCACCGATTTGCCCAATTCATTGGAGGATTATTCTTGCTCGCTGGGTCAACCTTCTTGTACTACGGCCTGAGCTTGCCAGGATGGACCTTGACTTTTGTGGTCATTGGCTTGGCATCTATCAATTTACTAACCGGTTTTTGTGTTGGCTGTTTTTTTTACTTTCAGCTTGGGAAAATTGGCTTTTTCAAAACAGCGAACCAATCGCCCGAATAAGGTTCACAAATGAACATACCTGATTTTTTATTGAGATTTGTATTAGCTCTGTTGGTAGGCGGATCAGCCATATTTGCATACAGTTATTGGATCAATATGAACCTATCAACAAATTCACACAAGGTTCACAAACTGACCGGGTACCAACACGGGAAAGCTGGCATTATCCTTTTTTCCTCCCCAACTTGCGCCCCTTGCAAAACGGTTCAAAAACCGATGATCGAGCGGATCCTTTCAAAAATGGGAAACTCGCTGCAATTTTTAGAGATCGATGCCTCGCTACAGCCAGATCTTGCAAATGAATGGGGCGTTGTAAGCGTTCCAACTATCTATCTCGTTGAGCCTTCCGGCAAGTCACGCTTTGTCCACTTCGGATTGGTGAACGAAAAAAAACTAACAGAACAACTTAAGGAGCTATTATGAGAATCGCGAATGATGTAACTGAATTGATCGGAAATACCCCCCTAGTACGGCTGAACAACATTAACAAAGAGGGTGGCGCTACCATCCTCGCAAAACTCGAGTTCATGAATCCCAGCCATTCGGTAAAAGACCGTGCTGGCTTTGCCATGATCGATGCCGCTGAAAAAGCTGGATTACTGACCAAGGAAAAGACCATTGTTGAACCAACCAGCGGCAACACCGGCATCGCGTTAGCGATGGTAGCCGCCGCTAAGGGGTATAAAGTCGTTCTCACCATGCCCGAGACCATGTCGAATGAACGCAAGATGCTCTTGCGAGCCTATGGAGCGGAACTGATCCTGACCCCCGGACCAGATGGAATGGGCGGCGCTATTAAGCGAGCGACTGAACTTTTCGAATCAGACCCGGAACATTACTTCTTACCACAGCAGTTTAAGAATCCCGCAAATCCTGAGATACATCGACAGACCACCGCCGAGGAGATCTGGCGAGATACCGATGGCCAAGTTGATATCCTAGTATCCGGTGTAGGCACGGGTGGCACTATCACGGGGATCAGCGAAGTATTAAAAGCAAAGAAACCTTCCTTTGTAACCATCGCGGTAGAGCCAGCCGCCTCCCCCATCTTGTCGGGTGGTGTAAAAGGCCCGCACAAGATCCAGGGTATTGGAGCAGGCTTTATTCCCGATGTACTGAATACAAAAGTGTACGACCAGGTCATTCAGGTCACCGATGATGACGCAATGGAAACCGCTCGCCGCATGGCGAAGGAAGAAGGCCTACTAGTTGGAATTTCCTCTGGCGCGGCTACTTGGGCAGCTTTACAGGTTTCAAAACAACCAGAGTTTGCCGGCAAGACCATTGTGGTGATCATTCCTTCTTTTGGCGAACGATACTTGAGCACCGCTCTATACGCCAACTTGGTGTAACCTTGTACCAATTTATGGATGCTCCATTAATATATGGAGCATCCGGGATCGGATTTATTATGGAAACAAGTTTTGATCAAAAAAGACCCATTTTCGCTGAAATGGGCAACGATCTTCGCTCGGCATTGGTAAGAGACCCAGCCGCTCGATCTACCTTTGAAGTGATGATGCTTTACCCAGGTTTACATGCCATTTGGCTTCACCGCATCAATCACTGGTTGTGGAATCATGGCGTGAAATTGTTTGCCCGATGGGGATCGCAATTAGCACGTGGTCTTACCGGCATTGAGATCCACCCCGGCGCGCAGATCGGTAGTGGTTTTTTTATTGACCATGGTATGGGAGTAGTGATCGGTGAAACCGCCATCGTTGGGGATGAGGTCACCATCTATCACGGCGTTACGCTCGGCGGTACCAGCCTTGAAAAAGGAAAACGACACCCAACTATTGACGATAGGGTAACGATCGGCGCGGGAGCGAAGATCTTAGGAAATATCATTATCGGAGCGGATAGTCGTATCGGAGCGAACGCCGTTGTTGTAAAATCTGTACCAAATAACTCGGTTGTCGTTGGAGTTCCCGGGCAGATCATCCGCCGCACCCACCCACACCTCGCCACCGATGCCCCAGATCTCAACCATTCAATGTTGCCAGATATCTTTGGTGTATCGATCAAAGATTTGATCGAACGGGTGGAGCAGCTGGAAAGCGGAATAAAGACCCACGAAGATGGAAAACACCATGTTCACGTACATGCTGATGATCTTAGTTGGGATGAGATCGAATTTTCTATTTAATGAAACGCAACCGGTCTTGTTATAATTAGCCTATGGCAACTTTAAAAATACCCACTTTATATAGTCATTACACTGATAAAAATAAAGAGATGCAGCTTGATGGAACCACAATAAGGCAGGTTTTTGAAAACCTATTTCTGCTTTATCCTACGATTCAAAAACACATAATTGACCCAAATGGCAAGCAACGGCGCCACATCAATATTTTTATTAACAAGATCAATATTGTTGACTTACAAAAAGATGAAACCCCAGTAAACCAACAGGACGTAATCACCATCCTGCCCAATATTTCAGGAGGCTGAACATGCCAACCGATCACCCCCCGTTGAACCGTGATGAGATCTTGCGCTACTCCAGGCACCTGCTCATTCCCGAAATTGGCATTGGTGGGCAGCAAAAACTAAAGAACAGCTCAGTGCTATTAATTGGCACAGGTGGGCTGGGTTCGCCTGCCGCTTTATATCTTGCCGCAGCTGGAGTTGGAACCATTGGTTTGGTTGATTTTGACATTGTCGATGAAAGCAATCTGCAGCGGCAAGTTATTCATGGCACCTCTACTTTGAACCAACTCAAGGTGGACAGTGCCAAAAACCGTATGTTAGATCTGAATCCTAATATTTTTATCAACGCATATAACGAACCCTTCACCTCAGAAAACGCGATGCGAATCGCAACTGGTTATGATGTGATCATCGATGGCACAGATAATTTCGCCACTCGCTATTTATCCAATGATGTGGCTGTTTTTCTTGGAATTCCTAACGTTTACGGCTCAATTTTCCGCTTCGATGGCCAACTTAGCGTTTTTCACGCCAAGGTCGGTCCTTGTTATCGCTGCCTCTTTCCCGAACCGCCACCCGCCGGGCTGGTGCCTTCTTGTTCAGATGGAGGTGTGCTTGGTGTTCTCCCCGGCATTATAGGGACGTTGCAAGCTACCGAAGCCATCAAATTGATCCTCGGTATTGGCGAACCATTGATAGGCAAGTTGATGCTTTTTGACGCGCTCAGTATGTCTTTCGATCAGATCACCTTAAAAAAGAACCCAGATTGCCGCGTGTGTGGACCAAAGGCGGATATCACGGAGCTGATCGACTACAACGAATTCTGCGGCGTTCCCGGTGTAGACCACAAACCCGAGGCCTTCGAAGATGATATTACCCCTTTGCAGTTAAAAGACCTGCTCACCAATCCTGTTCCACCGCTCTTATTAGATGTTCGCGAACCACATGAGCTAGCGATATCCAGCATTACCGGGGCCATCAACATCCCGGTTGATCAGGTTCCATATGAACTAGAAAAAATCGACCGTTCACGGGATATCATTCTCTTTTGTAAAAGTGGAACGCGTTCGCGTCGAGCCCTTTACTCTCTACGAACCGCTGGCTTCACAAGACTTAAGAACCTCGCTGGAGGAATAAACCGTTGGGCTATAGATGTGGATAGAGACCTTCCATTATATTAATTAAAAATTAACCGCAGTGACGCAAGGAAATAGTCAATCTTTAGAGATCAGCACAAATAAACGATTAAGTTTTTTTCTTGCTAAAGTCCTTGAACCTGTATTTTTTTTTCAACCTCCAATTTTTCAGGGGTTCTTACGCTTGTCTATTTGATAAACAAAAATCAAAGACCAAATATCAGGATGATTTCAATTTTTCAGAGCAACAAGAATAATAACGAAACGAAATTTCGATCAACAATTAAAGGCTTTAAATAATTTTCTCTACAAAACTTACAACCGGAGTATTCATGAAACTTTTACAAAAAATCGTGCTTGGTATCCTTCTTTTTCTTTTTGTTACCGCGCTCACCTTATTCGGATCGATCCTTTTTGACGGGATAACCGGCAAGGATCGTATCCATTCCTTGGTGAATACTTCCATTCCGGGGATGAATGGAGGGCCAGATGTTCTAGCTTATGTCGCCCAACCTAACGGTGAAGGACCCTATCCGGTTGTCGTCATGATCCACGAGTTCTATGGATTGAACGAAAGTGTGGTCGGTAGAGCAGATGGACTCGCAAAAGAAGGATATGTTGTGATCGCTCCCGATACATTTCGAGGATCAACCACCGCTTTTATCCCACGAGCGATCTATCAGGTGATCAGCACAAAACCTGAAAATGTTGATCAGGACCTCGATACGGTTTTCGCTTGGATCAAAGCCGACGAGAAACTATCGAAACAACCGATCGCTATCCTCGGGTTTTGTTACGGCGGCCGCACATCTCTCAATTACAGCTTGCACAATCCCAATTTGGATGCGACTGTTGTTTTTTATGGATCCCCTGTAACTGACCCAAGTATCCTTAAATCGTTGCCCGGACCAATTCTGGGCATCTTCGGTGGTTCTGATAATTCGATTGCCATTGATGACGTAAATGCCTTTGAGACAGCACTCAATACCGCTAAAATACCCAACGAGATCACTATCTATGATGGTCAACCGCATGCCTTTGTTAGCGATATGGAAACGATCGAAGCTGGCGGAGCGGCAGGACAAGCATGGCAGCAAATGCTGAGGTTTTTAGATATAAATTTATCGAAAAAAGGGACAACCACATTAAGTCCAATTGTCAGCGAATACCGTAGCTCCTTCGATTGGAAATATTATGCCTTATTAGCCTATGAGCATTCCATCGGAACAGCCTCTCACGTCCATTGATCTTGTCAATTAACAACCGCAATATGATTCCAATCAAGATTGGCAAACCAAACAGACCTACCAAAACCTCTTGATCAGCTGGTTGGGTCGCTTTTTCGCAAGGGCAGCTATTGACATCAACAAGTTATAGAGTAAAATATTGAATAATGTATACAAAATCCTTTGAACCTCGTCGTCGTCCTACATGCCCCCACTTGGAAGGTTGGGTTGATTTTGCGTAGGTAGAGAACGAAAAGGCAAAAGATCAATTTCAAAATGGCAACCTTCCAAATGGAAGGTTGTTTTATATTCTTTTATGGAGAGATAATGAAAAACAAACCAAGACCTACAGTAAAAAAAGTTGTTCTCGCGTATTCTGGCGGGCTCGATACCTCGGTGATCGTTCCGTGGTTGAAGGAAAACTACGGTTGCGAAGTGGTATGTTTTTGCGCGAATGTTGGCCAGACCGACGAAGATTTGAGTCGTCTCGAAAAAAAAGCTCTGGATAGCGGAGCCAGCCAACTGATCGTCCATGATATGCGGGAAGAATTTGCCACCGAATACATCCTCCCGATGTTAAAGGTAGGCGCTGTATATGAACATAAATATTTATTAGGAACCTCCATCGCGAGGCCCTTAATTGCGAAACATATGGTGGAAGTAGCCCACCTTGTAGGCGCTGATGGTGTCGCCCACGGAGCTACCGGTAAAGGCAACGACCAAGTCCGGTTCGAACTCACTGTGATGGCACTCGATCCCCGCTTGCAGATCATCGCCCCATGGCGCGAGTGGGATATCCGCTCCCGAGAGGATGCCATCAACTATGCAGCAAAACATAATATCCCAGTTACCGCAACCGTAAAATCGATCTACAGTCGCGATTCAAACCTATGGCACATCTCACACGAAGGTGGTCTGTTGGAAGACCCTTGGAACGAACCTGAAGAGATCATGTACCAGATCAGCACCAGCCCTGAGAGCGCTCCGGATGAACCAGGGTACGTTGAGATCGAATTTGAAAGCGGCAACCCAATTTCCGTGGATGGTGAAAAACTTTCGCCAGCGAAGATAATTGAAAAATTGAATGCTATCGGCGGCGCTCACGGCATCGGCCGAGTAGACTTGGTAGAGAACAGGCTGGTAGGAATGAAAAGCCATGGTGTGTATGAAACCCCCGGCGGAACCATCTTGCTATATGCCCACCGCGACCTCGAATCCTTGGTACTGGATCGCGAAACTAGCCACTACAAAGAACAAATAGCCATCAAATGGACCGACCTAGTGTACAACGGGCAATGGTTCACACCCCTTCGTGAAGCGCTTGATGCTTTTGTGCTTTCAACGCAAGGACCTGTAACCGGCGTGGTTCGCCTTAAACTCTACAAAGGCAACATCATCACCGCCGGCCGCAAAAGCCCCTTCAGCCTTTACCGGGAAGATTTCGCCACCTTTGGCGAAGAAGATGTGTATGACCAAAGCCACGCTGAAGGTTTTATCCGCTTATTCGGCCTTAGCATGAAAGTGCAAGCGCTTAATGGACTACCCGTAAGCGGCCTGGATATGCCCAAGCCCGACTATAGCAAGTTCAAAAGGGATTAGCCAAGATGTCACTTTGGGGCGGCCGCTTTGATGGTGCATTGAACGAGAAAGCCTGGGAGCTAAATTCCTCCTTACCGGTTGATCAAACTATGTCAATAGAAGACGTGGATGGCAGCATGGCATGGGCGAATAGCTTGTTGGAGGCGAAGGTGGTCACCACTGATGAGCACCAACAGATCAGCCTCGGGCTCGAACAGATCCGAGCTGAGCTGATTGAGTCTTCGTTCCGCTTCCTCACCTCAGATGAGGATATTCACTCCGCGGTAGAAAGACGGCTCACAGAGATCATAGGGGTTACAGCGAAGAAGCTCCATACCGGCCGCAGCCGAAATGACCAGGTGGCAACCGATTTCCGGCTATGGATGTTGAATAATCTTCCTGCCCTTGTACGTGAAATTACCTCACTCCAAAGCGCTTTGGTGCTATTGGCGGAAGATTCCGGCGAAACCATTATGCCCGGCTATACCCATCTGCAAAGAGCCCAACCAGTTTTACTTTCTCACTGGTGGATGAGCCATTTCTGGCCGCTCGAACGCGATAAAAACCGGTTGGCGGACCTAACCCACCGCGTGTCCAGCCTGCCTTTGGGTTGTGGCGCGTTAGCCGGCAACCCAATAGGCGTCGAGCGAGAATCCCTTGCCAAAGCGCTTGGTTTTGAAAACGTAGCTCAAAATAGTATGGACGCCGTTAGTGATCGCGATTTTGTGGCCGAATACCTTTTCTGCTGCAGTATGGTTGGCACTCACATTAGTAAATTATCAGAACAGGTGGTGCTATTCACCAGCTCCGAGTTTGGCTTCTTCGAATTATCCGATGCCTATAGCACCGGCTCTAGCTTGATGCCACAGAAAAAGAACCCTGATATGTTCGAGCTCGGTCGCGGTAAGGCTGGCGGTTTGGTGGGCTTGCTCACCGGCTTCCTTACTACCCTAAAAGGGCTGCCATCCACCTACGACAAAGACCTGCAAGAAGACAAGTACCCCGTTTTTAGGGCCACTGAAACCTTGATGCTGTTGTTGCCGGTGATCGCTGCCGCGGTAAGCACGATGAAAGCACGACCCGATCGAATGCGCAACGCCATCGATTCCTTTATGATGGCAACTGACCTTGCCGATTATCTTGTAGAGAAAGGTATCCCATTTCGCGAAACACATTCCCTCGCCGGAATCGCTGTTAAGACCGCCATCGAAAACCACCTTGGCTTGGATGGATTGTCTCTTGCCCAATATCAGGCGATACACCCAGCCTTCGACCAGGATGTCTTCGCGGTATTCGACCCGTTCGCCTCGATCAAAAGAAGAAACTCTCTCGGTGGAACCGCGCCAGAGGCTGTACATAAACAAATTCAACAAGCTAAAAAACTCATCATAGGAGAGAAATAATATGTCAACTGTAATCTGTTCAGAATGTGAAGCTGAAATGACCCTGGACGCTAGCGCCGAAGTCGGCGAGATCATCGTTTGCCCTGATTGTGGTGTTGATCTTGAGATCGTAGCCCTCAACCCCGCTAAGGTTGAACTCGCTCCCATGGAACAAGAGGACTGGGGCGAATAACCCTCTGATCCATAGGAGATTTTATGCAAAAAAGACTCAAAATTGGTGTTCTGTTCTCAAGGGTTCGCGTGGAAGAAAAGTGGATCTTTGCCGCTATGGAAAAGCGCGGCATCGATTATGAAAGACTCGACGACCGAACAATTTCCTTCGATCTCGATAATCCTTCCAAATGGCAAACTTTAGATGCCGTGTTGGAGCGAAGTATTAGCTACAACTCTGGTCTGTACGCCCTTCGAACGCTCAACGCCTTCGGTGTACCCACCGTCAACACAGCTATGGTGGCGGAGATCTGCGGTGACAAGCTAACCACAAGTGTAATGCTCGCCAAAGCGGGCGTATCTCAACCTCATAACGTGGTGGCATTTACCCCCGAAGCCGCGCTGGAAGCGATCGAGGCTTTTGGCTACCCGGTGGTGCTTAAACCTGTGGTTGGATCATGGGGCCGATTGCTCGCCAAGATCAATGACCGTGATTCCGCGGAAGCCATTCTTGAGCACAAAGCCACCTTAGGGTCGGTCCAGCATTCTGTCTTCTACATCCAGGAATATATTAAGAAACCGGGACGCGACATAAGGGTTATTCTGGTTGGAGACCGGGTGCTTACCGCGATCTATCGCAAAAGCGAGCACTGGATCACCAATACCGCCCGAGGTGGCGAAGGCGAACTTTGCCCAATTACCCCCGAAATTGAAGCGATCAGCCTGGCGGCAGCCGCTGCCGTAGGCGGTGGGGTGCTAGCCATTGACCTTGTGGAACACCCTGACAAGGGATTGGTCGTAAACGAGATCAATCACACCATGGAGTTCCATACCGCTCAACCCACAAGCGGTATCGATATCGCCGACGAGATCGTTAGCTACACCATGGATGTTGCCTTGGCAAATAGCCACTAGGATAGGAGATAGACCCTTTGAAAACTGTATCAATTGTTGGCGGTTCTGGTTATGGCGGCGGTGAATTATTGCGGTTATTGCTTGCCCACCCCGAGGTGGAAGTAGTGCAGGCAACATCACGCTCGCATTTGGGTGAATATGTATACCAAGTGCATCCGAACCTTCGCAAACAAACCCAATTAAAATTTTCCGATCCCGCCCAACTAGAGAAGCCCGATATCCTTTTCTTGGCGCAACCCCACGGGCAAGCGCAACACCACATCTTGGAATACACCGCTACCGCCGAATTTGTCATCGACCTAGCCGCCGATTTCCGATTGCGAGATGCCGCCTTCTACAAGGAATGGTACGGCGAAGACCATGCCGCCCCGGAATGGCTCTCTAAATTTGTTTATGGTCTCCCTGAATTGCATCGCGAAGAGATCAAGCAAACCAAGTTCGTTTCAGGCGTTGGCTGTAACGCCACCGCCACCAACCTGGTATTGCTTCCGCTGGTAAAAGCCGGCCTCATTGAGCTGGATGCCCCGATCATTGTTGAGCTCAAATTGGGTTCCTCAGAGAGCGGCGCTGAGGGAAACACCGGCAGCCATCATGCCGAGCGCGCCAATGTAATTCGCACTTTCTCCCCTTTTGGGCATCGCCACACCGCCGAAGTAATCCAAGAGCTTGGCGTCTCCGATATCTCTCTCACCATGACCGCGGTAGATATCGTCCGCGGCGTATTGGCTACCGCTCATGTGAAAGTAAAACCGGGTGTTACCAACAAGGACTTATGGAAGGCTTATCGCGCCATCGCCAATGAGAACCCCTTTGTTCGAATTGTAAAAGAACAACGAGGGATCTACCGTGTGCCCGAGCCAAAGATATTGTCTGGCTCTAACTATGCCGATATTGGCTTCGAATTAGACGAAAAGACCGGCCACTTGGTAGCCATGTGCGCCATCGATAACCTAATGAAAGGTGCCTCAGGCACCGCGGTTCAGTGTATGAACCTAATGCTGGGTTGGGAAGAGACCCTTGGGCTCGAATTCTCCGGCTT
>CAIRYE010000439.1 GCA_903882765.1 uncultured Anaerolineae bacterium | reverse complement strand
TGATCGATAAGTTCGATATTCGGAAGTTAAATGCTTCTCCAGCGGCGATCAATTTTAATAAATTGGATTATTTTAACGGTGAACATATTCGAAGGTTATCCATTGATGACCTTGCTGCGCGAGTAAAGCCCTATTTCGTGAACGAAGGCTTGGTGGTTGACGAACAAAAATTATTAAAGATCATCCCGATCATCCGCGAAAGGCTAGTGACCTTGGATGATTGTTTGCCTTTTGCGGCTTGGTTCTTCAAAGACTTTGTAGACTTCACGAAAGAAGATTTGATCGCGAAGAATATGACCGCCGCAGAAACATACGAAATGGGTGTGGAAATTCTCGACATTTTGGAAGGTTTGCCTGAATTATCTCATACAGTTGCTGAAGAACCTTTGCGGAGCTACGTTGAGAAAAAACAACTTGCTCCTAATCAGGTCTTTGGTTTCCTGCGCATTGCGGTATCGGGACAGAAGGTAAGCCCACCTTTGTTTGAGTCTATGGAGATCGTTGGCAAAAAAATCGTTCTCGAACGAGTAAAGCAAGCCTTGAGTGTTTTGAATCAAGAAAATGAGTAAGTACAAGGTGGTTTTTGAAAAAGAGTCGATGACTCACGGTTCATGAACCTGATCAAACCCTAAAATAAGCGATAATAGGTATTAGAATGCAAGGATCGGTATTATTCTGCCGATCCTTTTCTATTTATATATCCAATCGCAAGTTTTTTCCCCTACTATCTTTCAAAAATGTTCAAGCTATAATTAAGATATACAACTTAGGAAATAAGGATTTTTATTTGCCTCTTAAAAAAATGTTCCTCCTCATATTTGGGATCCAAACAATACTGCTAATTTTGTTGGGGGTATTGACACTATTATTAATCAAAAATACCTCCGCACTCGCGACAAGCAGAGATACTCGGTTACATTCCTATTTATTAGCGGATGAATTGCGGCAGAGTTCTGATGATCTAACTACAATGGCGCGAACCTACATCATTACGAAAGATCCAAAATACAAAGAGGCATATCATCGGATACTGGGGATCCGTAATGGAGAAATACCAAGACCGATCGACTACAACAGAATTTATTGGGATTTTTACAATTATGGTGGCAAGCTTCCAAGGCCAGACGGGGAACAAATATCTCTTGAAGAGTTAATGCGCCAATCGGGGTTTACCGAAGCCGAATTTAACTTATTAAATGAAGCGAAGGAAAAGTCAGATTATTTGGTTAATGCTGAAGAAAACGCTATGAACGCGGTTGATTCGCAAATAGGCGATCCGGTTATTGATAATGAAAGTCAAAATTATGCCCTTAGCTTGCTTTACAATAGCGATTATTTTAGGGCAAAATCGGAGATCATGAAGCCGATCGATGATTTTTATCTGATGTTTAAGAGCCGAACGGATTCAGCGGTTCTCTATTATGAAAATATCACGAAAATGCTTTTGGAAGCGATAGCCTTTTTATTAACGATCATCCTAATTTTATTTTTATTGGCATACTCGATCATACAAAATCGGGTTGTACACCCCCTACAAAAAGTCGCGTTTGCTTCCTATCAAATCTCTCAACAAACCCTTCCAATTTTTACGCGGGAAATCAATTTAGTCGCGGAGGGTGATCTAAACAGAACAGTAAGCATGAACGCAGAATTGTTAAACATGAAGGGTAGTGATGAAGTATCGACGGTTTCTCAAGCGCACGACGAAATCATCGTAAGTTTGAAATCTGTTAGCCATGCATTTAAAAAGATGACAACTAACATCCGTTCGTTTGTGGAAGAATTGAATCGACAGGCAAACGAACTTAGCATAGCCAAAGAAGAAGCTGAAAGCGCTAATAAGGCGAAATCTGAATTTCTGGCGAATATGAGTCACGAAATTAGGACCCCCCTTAATGGTGTTCTTGGTTTGGCGCAGTTGTTGTTGCGAACGAATTTAACTGATCAACAAAAGGAATACTTAACCAATATTCAACTTTCGGGAGAAATTCTTTTATCCACCATCAATGATATTCTTGATTTTTCCAAGGTTGAAGCAGGAAAGATCACAATAGAAAATATTAATTTTAATCTGGAAGACCTGCTGCAGGACGTAATGAACCTATTTGGTCCAAAAGCACATGAAAAACGGCTGGAATTGATCTTATTTATCGAGCCTGTACTGCCGGTGATGTTGTTTGGAGACCCGCACCGATTGCAACAAGTTCTTACGAATTTAGTAGGAAACGCGATCAAATTCACGTCCGAAGGCGAAGTGATGGTAAAGGCAGCTTTGGTATCTCAAGAAAAAGAGTCGGTTAGGGTTCGGTTTACTGTAAGCGATACTGGAATTGGGCTGTCAGGACCCCAGATCGAAAAACTATTTACACCATTTCAGCAAGCGGATATGGCGACATCGCGAAAATTCGGTGGAACTGGGCTTGGTCTGACCATTAGCCAAAGGCTTATAGAGCTAATGGGGGGAAAGATCGAAGTTGAGAGTACAGAAAATACTAGTTCAAAATTCTTTTTTACACTCGATTTTCAGCGGCAAGACACCTCAAAGGAACCTGTGCGCATCAGCCCTCCTGATCTAATAGGATTAAAAGTAATGCTGTTGGATACAAACAATAATTCTCGAACATTTTTATCTCAAGTTTTACAATCGTTTACTTTTAATGTGTTTTTTGATATTTCTGGAAATTTTAAACTGATCGTCGAAAAATTGCTTGATAATCGGTGCGATTTATTAATTATTGATCATTCTTATTTAAGTGATATTGACAAAGGGGATTTTGAAACCAAGTTGCACAAAAATAAAGGGCTTGAGAAATTACCGATTATTTACTTAACCAATGGGCAAGAAAGACTTGAAGTAAGTCAAAAAACCGGCTTTGCTCAATTTGTAAATAAACCCGTTAACCGATCTACCTTATTCAATACCATCATGATGACTTTTGGAAAACAACCTGCGTTGACAAGTAGATCCACAAAACAAAAGATCTCTGATTCCTTGATTCTAAGTTTGAAGGATAAATTTATTTTATTAGTAGACGATAATTCGTTAAACCAATTTGTTGGTTCGGAATTGTTAAAGGGATTAGGCATAAAAGTTGATCTCGCGAGCAGCGGCGAGGACGCTATATTCAAAATCAATAATAACAATTATGATGCTGTATTGATGGATATTCAAATGCCCGGGATGGATGGATTTGAAGCAACGAAAATAATTCGGCAAAATGACAAGTTTTCAATCGATAAACTTCCCATGATCGCCCTTACAGCCCATGCGTTGAGCGGTGATCGCGAACGCTCATTGGCTAACGGATTAAATGAACATATCACAAAACCAATTGACGAACTCAAATTGGCTACGGTCTTATCAGAAGTATTTTCTAGGAGGATAATTGGCGATCCGTCCTTAGAGAAAGTTACTTCCGACAATGACCGGAAAGAAGCAGGTTTGATTGGAAATCAAGGAGCCTCCGGGTCTGAAGCAGATCGTTTAGAGGTAATTCATACTAAAGAGGCTTTGTCCCGTTTAGGCGGTAATGAAGTTTTATATGATAAATTGGCGCATCTATTTTTGG
>CAIRYE010000438.1 GCA_903882765.1 uncultured Anaerolineae bacterium | reverse complement strand
TTTTGGTGTTTGGCGGGAGATGGTCTTGGTCCTTCTTTGTGACCTTTGTGAGCTTTGTTTGAGCTGATCTTGATCTTGGTTTGGGGTGGTCTGGACGCTTGGCGGGAGATGGTCTTGGTTTTTCTTTGTGATCTTGGTGAGCTTTGTGTGAGACGAGATTGATCTTGCTTTGGGGGTGGTCTGGATTGTTGGTGAGGGATGCGCTTTGGTGGGTATTTGTGGCTTTAAAGAAAACCACGGGCAGAGGTACCTCTGCCCGTGGTTGCTTGTGTGATAGGTTTAGGGTAATGGTTCGGGTACATCAATTTCAACGTCAATGAGCGAATTTGCTTCAAGCTCCGCGCAAAGGTGATCGATAGTTGGATTCAGCATTTTTATGTAATCGCTGGTAGTATCGAAGTCGTTTTCCAAAGAATTGCAGGTATCACCAGTTTTGATTGTGTAGGTAATCGTAGGTCTACTAGTAGCGGTTGGCCCGCTGGTGGCGGTGGGGCCGGCTGTGCCGGGGGTGCCGCCTACGATGATCTCTACGTAGAGTTGGTCACCGAAGAAGCTGCCTGCACCGTTTTGCAGACGCCAGAAGCCTTTTTTGGTGCCGGCGGTGGTGGGGGCAACAAGGTTTACCGATACGTTGGCTGAGGTGTTGGGCTTGACTTCGGCGGTGATGGCGGTGCTTACGCCGCTCATGGACTCACCGCTGACGAACACCAGCTTGTAGCCGGTGGTCCAGGTGGTGGTGCCTTTGTTGTACACCTGCCAGGTTTTGGTGAAGGCCTTGCCGGCTTCCATCACGGAACCATCGGGAACGGTGATATCGGACATCCAGGCGGAGAGATCGCCGGTGGCGCCGGGACCGATGACGGGAGGCAGGACCGCGCCGGACGGGGTGTTGGTCACTTCGGGGGTGCGGGTGGGTTCGGGGGTGTTGGTGTTGGTGGGCAGGGGCAGCGGGGTGGCGGTGAAGAGGGCTGCTTGGGCGGTCATGGTGACCGCGGCGGCGGTATAGACCGCGGCCAGTGTTTGTGTGGGGTCGGGGGTTTCGGCTGCTTTTCCGCAGGCTGAAAGCGCCAGGGTGACCACAAGTAGGATCGAAACTAATTTAACTCTATTCATTTGTTTACTCGTTTTTCTTTCTTTTTATTTGTTGTGACCGAATTATCACAAACATTAATAGTACCATAAAACAAAAACGTGGAATTTTGCGTCTTCTAGTTTATGAATTTGAAGATGTAAATTCATCTGGAAAAATTTGAAAAAAGGGATAAGATAGTAGCAATAATTTCTAATTCTTTTTTCGAGGATGTTGTGATGATCTCATTAGTGTACATTAGTTCAACTGTTGGGCTGCTGAGGCGCGATGAATTGCTGAGCATTCTTGAAAAAAGCCGCGAGAACAATGCGAAGCACCAGGTGACCGGTTTGCTGGCTTACTTTGATGGCAACGTGATGCAAGTTCTTGAAGGCCCGGAAGCGGGTGTGATGGAAATATCTCATAAGATCGAAAAAGATACCCGCCACAGAAATGTTACGGTGCTGCTCACGGCGGAGATCGATGAGAGGCACTTCCCCGATTGGCGGATGGCGTTTGTTGATATGAACGATGAAAAATTTATCGAAAATCCCGCTTTTAGCGCTTTTCTCAATGAACCGTTTACCTCAGAAAAATATAAAAATTCCCCGAGTTTTGCCATGGCGATGTTGGTTTCCTTTAAAGAGTCGCTTACCTGACCTTTTTTAAGGTACGATAGATGGTGATGGACCAGATACCGAATAGTTCCCTGCTTAGCGCGTTTGAAGAACGAAGCCAAAAGATGCTTCTGCTTTTTGAGGCTTGTTTAGCGCTGCCAACCGAAGACGCGATCCATGATGTGCGGGTAGCGATACGCCGTTGTTTGGCATCTGGCGAGGTGCTTTTAGGGCTGGCGCCGTGCAAGGCGTTGCGGAAATATCGGCGGAGGGTGAAGCCGGTTCTTTCGGGGTTAAATGCTTTGCGCGATCTGCAGGTGGTGGCTGAGTTTTTGGATGGAGAAAAAACGAGGCTTAGGGAGTTGGAGCCGTTCACATCCTTTATTGAAAAAGCGGAAAAACGCGAGCTGGCACGGGTTAAGAAAAGGATCGCCAAGACGGAAAGCCCATTGATCGGAGAGAAGTGGTTGGCTACGGTACGGGCGAACATCGCGCCGGTGCTGGAACGGGCAACGGCGGAGCAGCTTTTGGCGCCGATCGATGCCGCTTATCAGCTTTGTTTGCGGCGGCTGGGGGAACTGAACATCGATGAACCCGAGACGACCCATTCGCTGCGCATCGCCTTTAAGGGGTTTCGTTATGGGGTGGAAGTGGTTTCAGGACTGATACCGAATTTTCCGGTGGAGATGTTTGGCCCCTTGCACGAGTATCAGTCGATGATGGGCGCGATACAGGATGCTGAGGTGATGCGCGGGTTGTATGAGCGCTTTGTTCGAAAACACCGGGATGAGGATATTGGCGAGGCACGTGGGTATTTCGCTTCGCTGCTGAAGACGCGTACGGAGATCTTTTATAAGCAGGCGGAGGATCTGCGGGGTTTTTGGCGGGAATCGCCATCGGTTGGGCAGCCTTGGGAGGTTGCGGCGAGGTAAAGGGG
>CAIRYE010000437.1 GCA_903882765.1 uncultured Anaerolineae bacterium | reverse complement strand
GGCATTGCCTGGGCCAGCGTTGTATGCGGCCAAGACTGCGTACATATCATTATCCAAATAATTGTTGTTTGAGTTGAGGTAGTAGGTTCCAAGGGAAATGCTAATGTTTGGTTGATAAAGCTGATCAACCGTGAAACCATCTGAAATACCCATTTGCTGAGCGATACTTTCTCCCGTTGCCGGCATAATCTGCATTAGCCCTCGCGCGCCAGCACTGGAATGGATAAACCCTTCGAACAAACTTTCCTGTCTCATCACACTCATTACGAATAACGGATCAATTCCATATTCTAGGGCGTTTTTCTTAACAAGCTCGTAATAATAGAGGCCATATCGAATGTGGTTGAAGTAAGCTGGTACGTTGATGCTTTGGTAATGGTCTTCATACCCTAAAAGCGTAAGTACGTCACGGATAGCTTGTATACCGCTCTTATACAAACCAATATCCACCAAGTAATTTCCCAAGCGAAACAGGTTTACCGGATCCGCCGCGTATTGTGTGGACAATAAGTCAAACTCCACTTTGGCTTGTTCAAAATATCCTAAATTCCAATACTCCAAGCCTTGGACAAAATGAATATCGTCCTGTAGTGCCCCGAGGTTCAATATATCAGTTTCTGCCGGCAGGTTCAAAGTCAATTTTATCCAAGTAGCTGCTTCGTTTCGTTCCTGAATAATATCCACTTCATCATTTAACACATCGCGGCGAAGAAATGGTTGTTGGCCGTTTATTAGTTCGTTGGCTCGCAAGCCATAATAGCCTATTGGATCCATCGCTATTGTTTTTTGCCAATATGCTTCAGCATCAGGCTCACTCCCTAACGATTTGTAGGTCTTACCTACCCAGAAATTCGCTTTAATAATTTCAGGGTCATCCTTTGAAATTTGCAGGGCATTCTGGAAATTTTCGAGCGCTTTATCATTTTCTCCTAAACGATACCGTGTTACCCCAGCGTACATAAGGGCAGTATACCTATCCGCGGAATCAGGAAATTGGATCGGCAGGGCTTCCCATAATTGGCTAGCTCTATCTAATTCTTTATTGCGCTCTCGAATCCGGCCTGCCTCTAGCAGATAGGACGCAGCCAAATTCGTTCCCTGATAAAGTGTGGAATACTCCTCAAGAATTCTCGCTCCACCATCATAATCGTCCATATAAGCCCATAAAGTGGTTGCTTTTTCATCCCAAGCAGAAGCCCAAAAGCGGTTTTCTGGATAATTTTCGATGAGAGTGGTGAAGGCCTCAAGTGCCAATGGATAATTACCCGAATCTCGTTGGATCAAGCCAATATAATAATGGACAGTGCCATCATTTTCAGGGGTAGAAGAGAGATAATTGCTAAATGCGGTGAGGGCAACATCATATTGACCGGCATAGTAATCCACCAAACCTCGGTTAAAATCGTTGACCGGTTGTTCATCATTTACCAACCCCGAGAGCGCGGTGTAAGAATCGAAGGCTAATGGATAATTCTCAACCCCATGCCGCCACTTGTCATACCCTTCAGTAGCATTGCCCTGGTTGATCAACGCTTGACCAGAAAGTAGGTCGAGCTGGGCTTTGGTGTAATCATCCCCGGTCACTTCAAAAAGCTTGTTGAAAACATCCAAGGCTTTATCGGGCCGCTCGCTGAATAAATAGGCTCGGCCGATCTTTATTTGGATCGTTTCGTTTGAAGGATCGTTTTCTAACACTTTTTTGTAGGTTTCTATGGCGAGGTCATACTTCCCGGTAAGTGAGTAGCAATTGGCGAGTTGGGTTAGTACATACTCCTTGAAGAGAGTGGATGTTGCTTGGTAATTTTGGTAAGCGACAATGGCTTCGTCATAACGTTCAAGGGTGTACAAGATCTCTGCCATCAAAAACCAGCTTCGCTCCGCTTCAAGCGTATCAGGGAAGGAAACCGGTATGCCGCGAAGGATCTCGAGTGCCACTGAATAGTTTTCAGCTAGGAATTCTGTTTTCGCCAAGATCCATAAATTGGCTGGATCGGTCGTGGCGGCAGAGTTGGTTTGCAGGGAACTTCGAATTAGGTCATACTCACCGTTTAAAATCATCTGTTCGTAAAGATTTTGAGTGATGGGTGGAATCGTTGTGGGCAACGGCGCTGAATTTTCAACTGGTAAAGCTGTGTTCGCGGGTTGTGAGGGTTCTACCACGGTAGAGGTCGCTGCGTTTTCATATGCGATCGGTGTGTTTGCCGGGGCGGTAGGTAAGTTAGTACAGCTTGTAAATACAAAACAAAACAATACCAAAAAGTTGATCTTTTTCATTTAATCCTTATATCCACTATGACCAAATATGTCAAGCAAGGGAGTTTGGTCAATAGTCAGTGTCTCAGGTGTTTCTTTAATATATATGATAAAATTATATGCTTTAAAATAAACATTTCCTTAAGGAACAATCGAATACAGGATGAATATATTTATCAGTGGTTCCGTCGCTTATGATTATTTGATGACCTTTCCGGGTCTCTTTCATGAACAGATATTACCTGAACGTTTGAAGTCGATCAGCTTATCTTTTTTGGTCGATAAAATGACCAGGCAGCGTGGCGGGATTGCACCAAATATCGCGTATACCATGGCTTTATTGGGCGAAAAACCAAACCTGTTTGCCACTGTCGGTGAAGATTTTGAAGAATACCGCGCGTGGTTAGAGAAGTTCGGCGTAAATACAGAATGGGCAAAGGTAGTACCCGGTAAATACACCGCTTCCTTTTTTGCGACAACCGATAATATCAACGCCCAAATAGCGTCATTTTATCCTGGCGCAATGGCAGACGCGGCTGAGCTCTCCCTAAAGGAGCTTAAACAGAAACCAGACCTCGTGATCATTTCCCCAACGGATCCGTCTGCTATGATGAAACACGCTGCTGAATGCCGCGAATTACAAATTCCATACCTGTACGATCCTTCCCAACAGATCTTACGGCTAGAGGGCGAAGAATTGGTACGGGATATGAAGGGCGCGCATTTCTTGTTCGTTAATGATTATGAAATTGGATTGATCTGTAAAAAAACAGGTCTCGATATGAACCAGATCCTTGAGATGGTGGACATCATTATCGTAACAAAAGGCGCTGAAGGAGCAAACATCTATACCAATGGTAGTGACGTTCATATTCCAGTGTTCAAGGAAGAACGTATCATTGACCCAACCGGTGTAGGAGATGCCTTTCGGGGCGGTTTCCTCGCTGGTTATGCCCATGGCTGGACCCTTGATTTTTGTGCTCGGATGGGTTCGCTCGCCGCGGCATACTGCCTTGAACAAAACGGTACTCAGAACCACCATTATACAAAAGCCGAATTCATCACCCGATTCAGAGAAAATTTCGATGATGAAGGTAAATTAAATTCTTTGTAATTACCAATAATAGGAGAAAAATGAGCAATTACGACATCAAAGATAGTTCCCTCGCAGAGGGCGGACGACGCAGAATAGATTGGGCGGAACGCGAAATGCCCGTTCTTCGCATGATCAAAGAACGATTCGCAAAAGAGAAACCCCTCAAAGGCTATCGAATTTCTGCTTGCTTACATGTAACTACCGAAACTGCCAACCTCATGACCACCTTGCAAGCTGGTGGCGCTGATGTGGTCATAACCGCGTCCAACCCGCTTTCCACACAGGATGATGTGGCGGCTGCTCTCGTAAATGTTTATGAGATTCCAACCTACGCCATCAAAGGCGAAGATAATGTAACCTATTACAAGCACATCACCGCAGCGCTTGATCACAAACCCCATCTCACCATGGATGACGGTGCTGACTTGGTCTCCACAATTCACAAGGATCGCCGCGAATTACTGAAAGACATCGTTGGCGGCACCGAAGAGACCACCACAGGCGTTATCCGCTTACGCGCTATGTCCGCTGATAATATGCTCGAATTCCCTGTCATCGCTGTAAATGACGCTATGACAAAGCACTTCTTTGATAATCGCTATGGAACCGGACAGTCAACTGTAGATGGCATCATCCGCGCTACCAACGTTTTGTTGGCTGGCAAGGTGTTTGTGGTAGCTGGTTACGGTTGGTGTGGTCGTGGTTTAGCCTCCCGCGCTCGGGGTATGGGCTCTCGTGTTGTTGTTACTGAAGTGGATGCCATGAAGGCTCTTGAAGCCGTTATGGATGGCTTCGAAGTAATGCCCATGATGGGTGCCGCCAAGATCGGTGACATTTTCTGCACCGTTACCGGTGACCTCAATGTTATCGACAAACACCACTTTGAAGTGATGAAGGATGGCGCTTTGGTTGCCAACTCAGGCCACTTTAATGTTGAATTGAACATTCCTGCCCTTCAAGCAATGTCTGTCGGCGCACCAAACTTGGTTCGCCAATTTGTTGAACAGTACACCACCAAAGATGGTCGAAAGATCAACATCCTTGGTGAAGGCCGTTTGATCAATCTCGCTTCTGCTGAAGGCCACCCTGCTTCCGTTATGGATATGTCCTTTGCGAATCAGGCTTTATCCGCTGAGTATATGGTAAAGAACGCTAAAAACCTCGAGAAGAAGGTTTATTCCGTACCGAATGATATCGATGTTGAGATCGCTCGCATTAAACTCGCCGCTATGGGTATCAAGATCGACACCCTCACCGAACAACAGGTAAGTTACCTCAACTCTTGGCAAGAAGGCACCTAAGCCAACCCCCCAATTTTTGTTCAAACAAGAACCCCGAGGTTATCGGGGTTCTAAGTTTGAATAAAAAATTCAATCAACCCAATCAGAAATATAGGTATTAAATGTTAACTTCACGAAATGAAATTAGAAATATTGCTATTATCGCTCACGTCGATCACGGTAAGACCACCTTGGTCGATTTTCTACTAAAGCAAAGTCATACTTTTCGAGATAATCAGCAAATAGCTGATCGTGTTATGGATTCAAATGATCTCGAGCGCGAACGCGGCATCACCATTCTCGCAAAAAATACCGCCATCACCATTCCCAATCCAAAAACGGGTGAGATGGTAAAGATCAATATTGTTGATACCCCCGGTCATGCGGATTTTGGTGGGGAGGTCGAACGCGTCATGAACATGGTCGATGGTGTTCTCCTGCTAGTAGACGCTGCAGAAGGCCCTATGCCCCAAACCCGCTTTGTTCTCAAAAAAGCCTTGGAGCGCGGTCATAAGGCAATTGTGGTGGTAAATAAGATCGACCGCAAAGATGCCGAACCCGAACGTGTGCTCAACGATACCTTTGATCTTTTTATCGAGCTTGGCGCGTCTGAAGAGCAAGCTGATTTTCCAGTAATTTATGCTCAGGCTACCTTTGGTCGCGCTGGTTTAACCACCGAGCTTGCTGAAGACCTGCAGCCCTTGTTTGAAACCATTCTTGACCATATTCCCGCACCGATCGTTGATGTCGATGCTCCTTTACAAATGCTCATCACAACTCTTGGTTATGATGATTACCGTGGTGTTACCGCGGTAGGTAGGATCTTTGCTGGCACAATTATCGCTGGCCAACGGTTGGCGAGAATTATGGTTGATGGCAAGATCCTTCCAGAGAGTGCTCGTTATTTGTACCAGTTTGTTGGGTTGCATAAAGTGGAAGTGCCCGAGGCGAAAGCCGGTGATATTGTGGCTTTGGCTGGCCTTGAGGGGATTTCGATCGGGGAGACCTTAGCTGCGCCAGATAACCCCATCGCTCTTCCCACTATTAAGGTAGAAGAACCAACGGTTCGAATGACCTTCGGCGTAAATACCTCCCCCTTCACTGGTAAAGAAGGAAAGTGGGGATCGAGCCGAAAGATCCGCGAACGTCTTTTTGAAGAATTACGCACCAACGTATCTCTCCGAGTCACCGAAACTGAATCCGCTGATACGTTCCTCGTGTCTGGCAGAGGCGAGTTGCACTTGGCGATTTTAATTGAGACGATGCGTCGTGAAGGCTTTGAATTTCAGGTATCCAGCCCTGAAGTCATCTTTCATAAGGCCGAAGATGGTTCATTGCTCGAGCCATTTGAAGAAGTGCACATTGAAACAAGTTCTGAAACCGTTGGAGTGGTTGTAGAAATGCTTGGCGTTCGACGCGGTATTATGGAAAACATGGAAGACACCGGCGATGGTCATGTTAGGATTGTCTATGTTGTTCCTACTCGCGGTCTATTAGGTTTTCGCTACCAGTTCCTTACCGCAACCCGCGGTATGGGTATTATGCACTCTCTCTTCCGCGGATATGATGAATTAGCTGGACCCATCCTAACCCGTTCAACTGGCTCGTTGGTAGCAATGGAAGCGGGTGATTCTACAGCGTACGCACTTAAGGGCGCTGAAGACCGTGGCAATTTGTTCATTAATCCTGGTGAAGCAGTGTACATGGGTATGGTCATTGGTGAGAACACCCGTGGCGGCGATATAGCCATCAATATTTGCCGAAAGAAGCACCTAACAAATATGCGTTCCGCCCGCGGAGATATGGAAATTCGTCTTACTCCTCCTCGACAAATGTCCTTGGATGAATCGATCGAATACCTTGCCGATGACGAGCTGCTCGAAGTCACTCCGAGCAGCATCCGTATTCGTAAGAGGATCTTGGACACGGAAGACCGCGGCAAACAAGTGAAGAAGTCCAAGGAAGCCCTCGAGTAAAAGATTTTGTTTTACTATCAAATTTTGCAGGAGTTTATTTTTATAAACTCCTGCTTTTTTTATCTCTCCTGTATTATCATTACATTATGGAAACTATTCGACTCTTCGCTACTTTATTACCGCTTTCTGTAAGCTCTGGTATTAATTTATACGCAACCATTTTAACTGCCGGTATCGCCATCCGTTTTGGTTGGATTTCTGGTACTCCCGCTGGCTTGGATGTATTAGGTAGTTGGCCAGTGATCGTGCTCGCCGGGATCTTCTTTTTGTTAGAAATGTTAGCAGACAAGATTCCTTACATCGATAATCTATGGGATGTTGTCCATACCGTTATTCGACCTCTGGGGGCAAGCTTGCTCGGTTTTGCGGCATTAGGGCAGGCTGATCCATTGGTCATGGTGATCGCGGCTATGTTTGCGGGGTCAATCGCTTTGGTTTCGCATGGCGGTAAGGCAGGCTCGCGAGTGGCAATGAATATCGTGAGTCCAGCTGAAAATATTTCGAATACTATTGTTAGCGCTGCCGAGGATATAGGTGCGGGTGTATTGACCTTTGTAGCTCTAAAATACCCCTATTACGCGCTAGCCATTGGCATTGTGGTGCTCATCTTGATCGCTATTTTTGTACCTATGATGCTGCGCTGGGCTTGGTTTCTTGTTACAGGTTTTTTTGTTTGGCTCAAAAGTCTGTTCAAGAAAATAATAAACTCGGAACAAAGTTCTGACCTTTTACCGGCAGATCATCAAGCCCTTCTCTTGCCTCACAGGGCAGAATTGAGTATTAGGTGTAAAGCCCAAAACATACGTGGCGCAAATGGTGTTTCCGGATACTTGTCCATTACGGATGGAAAGCTATTTTTCACGTATGATAGTTTTTCTAAAACGAAAATGTGGCAAGCATCGGTTTCTGATATTGTGACCACATCGGTCAAAAAAGATTGGTTGATGGATGCTTTGTTTTTACACACCCAAGACGCAAAAGGAAAGCTACAAAAAGCGACTTTTGTTGTATTGAAGGACAGATCGATCTTGTTGAAGAGAATGGTGGATAATTTTCCACTAAACGGGGGTTCTATTAAATAAACCACGAAAGTGGAGGATTGTGAAAAATAGCACTATCATAATGAGTAGAAATTTGTTATCCTATTAGTAGGACCTTTTGCTTTCAAAAAGGAAGAACAATATGACTCAGAATCGTTTAACAACGCATCCCATCCTGCCGATAGCAGATAGGGATGTTTTTGATTTTAAATGGAGTGGGTTAGTTTTCCAGGCGTGTGCTGGAGAAACGATCGCGAGTGCTTTGTTCGCGAACGGTGTGAGAATATTCGGCATTCATCCAAAGGATGGATCCCCGCAAGGGATATTTTGCGCGAATGGTCAGTGTGCCCAATGCACTGTTGTGGCGAATGGTATTCCCGTAAAAGCTTGTATGACGCCAATTCGTCCGGGTATGGTGATAGAGCCTCTCAACACCTTGCCAAAACTGCCACATATACAAATACAACCACAATATACACCGGTTCAAAACTTAGACATTGATTGTATGATCATTGGCGGCGGTCCGGCTGGGCTTTCAGCCGCGATCGAATTGGGAACCCGTAACATAAGCGCAATATTGGTGGATGATAAAGATCAGTTAGGTGGCAAACTCGTTCTCCAAACACACCGATTTTTTGGATCGATCAACGCTTGCTATGCCGGCACGCGTGGTATTGATATCGCTACCCGATTAGCAAAGTTAGTTTCGGAACAAGCTTCGATTGATATTTGGAGGAATAGCACTGTTGTAGCGGTATTTAGCGACCAAAAAGTAGGTGTTGTTCGAAACAACAATGAATATGTATTGGTAAAACCAAAGGTACTTTTAGTTGCGGCCGGCGCACGAGAAAAATCGCTAACCTTCAAAGGAAACACCCTACCAGGAGTTTACGGAGCCGGGGCTTTCCAAACACTTCTCAACCGAGACCTGATACATTGTTCAAAACGGTTATTTATTGTAGGTGGCGGGAATGTTGGTCTTATAGCAGGGTATCACGCATTACAAGCTGGCATTATTGTGGAGGGATTGGTCGAAGCACTGGCCGAGTGTGGTGGGTATAAGGTGCATAAAGATAAACTTGCTCGAATGGGGGTTCCAATTTTCACATCGCACACCGTATTAAGCGCCAACGGGCATGATTCTGTAGAATCTGTGACCATTGCCGCCATAGATGAGAAATGGAAGCCGATTCCCGGCACTGAAAAAACCTACCCATGCGACACATTGTTGATAGCCGTAGGGCTGGATCCGGTCGATGAGTTTTCGCGAAAAGCGAAGGAATATGGCATACCAACCTTCGCCGCGGGAGATTCTGATGAGGTAGCTGAAGCATCATCCGCAATGTTTTCGGGCAAGATCAAGGGTTTGGAGATCGCCAGAAGTCTTGGTTATGATGTTCCTAAAGTACCAGAGGAATGGATCAAAACCTCTGAGATATTACGTTCCAAACCGGGGGCAGAAAACAAAGAACCCCCCATTGTTGAGGAGGAGGATGTTTATCCGGTGATCCATTGTAGCCAAGAAATTCCATGCAATCCATGCACCTCGGTTTGTCCTCAAAGCGCAATTTATATCGATGATCTTGATATTCGACATATTCCGGAATATATCGGCAAACAACTGGGCGTTCATTGCATCGCCTGTGAAAAATGTGTTGCTATTTGCCCTGGGTTGGCGATAACCTTGGTAGATCGAAGAAAACAAGTTGATGAAACGGCTTTGGTAACGATTCCATACGAATTTGGGAAAGAGACCATCAAAATTGGCGACCAAGTTCTTGTGGTGGATACAGGTGGAAGCGTTCTTGGTCGAGTGGAGGTCGTGAGAACTCGATTGGCGATCAATACCGATAGAACCATAATGGTAAAAGTTCGGGCGCCTTTGGTAATTGCCAACAAAATTGCTGGCATTGAAATACAGAACCCCGAAATATGCGCCTCCTTCGAACAATTTGTTGAACGTCTCACAGATGACATGGTTGTTTGCAGATGTGAACGAGTTTCGTTAGCCGAAATAAAAGCGATCATTTCCAGTGGTGTTCGGGATATGAACCAGATCAAGGCGATAACCCGTGCGGGAATGGGCGCATGTGGTGGTAAGACCTGTGGAAATATAATTAAACGGGCATTTCGTGATTTAGGAATTCCTATGACCCAAATCACTGAACCCGTTGCAAGACCGTTGTTTGTTGAGGTTTCGATGGGTGTTTTGGCAGGTATTACAACTGAAAGCGGGGAAGAATGACGCAAAAGTTCTATGATACGATCATCATTGGATCAGGCAGCATTGGTACCCCTCTTGCTTGGCAATTATCTGAAGCCGGCCAAAAAGTGTTGGTCATCGACCAATTCGCTAGCTCAGGGCAAGGTTCCAACAAGGAAGCGATCGGTGGCATTCGAGCCACTCACTCAGATCCAGTAAAGATTCAATTATGTTTAAAAAGTCTTGAAGTTTTTTCATCTTGGAAAGAAAAATACGGCGACGATATAGGTTGGAAACAAGGTGGGTATTCATTTGTGGCTTATCGTGAAACGGAAGAAAAAACTCTCAAGGACCTGCTAGTTATCCAGAAAAAGTTAGGGCTCGAGATCGATTGGTATGATAACCAAGATTTTTTAAGGATCATTCCATCGCTCAATCCAAGGGGTTTGCTCGGTGGCACTTTTTCACCAGGAGATGGCAGCGCTTCGCCTATGCTAGCCAATTTAGCCATGGAAAGGATGGCTCGGGCGGGAGGCGCGGAATTTCATTTCCAAGAGAAAATTGAATGTCTAAAGACTAAGGGCGATAAAGTAATTGGGGTGAAAACGGACAAAGAGGACTATTATGCAAGCACGGTTGTAAACGCGGCTGGAGCGTGGGCAAAAGAAATTCTCCTCGAATTGAATATTTTATTACCGATCCTGCCGGAATCGCATGAAGGCGGCATAACGGAACCTGTAGCGTCATTTCTAGGACCAATGGTGGTAGATATCCACCCGTTGGAAAATTCAGCGAATTACTATTTTTATCAAAATCATACTGGTCAGGTTATCTTTTGCATTACTCCAAATCCTTCTATTCCGGGTATGGATAGAAGAGAAAGTTCGGGCTTTTTACCCTTGGTAACACGGCGAATGATCAACCTAATGCCTTGCCTAAGGAATATCAAAGTCCGGCGAACTTGGCGCGGTCTTTACCCAATGACACCAGATGGACAACCCATCGTTGGGCAGTTGAACGGGATTTCGGGGTATCTCAACGCGGTAGGGATGTGTGGTCAGGGGTTTATGCTTGGACCTGGTTTGGCTGTAGAGCTTCGAAAGTGGATCACTGGAGGTGATATTGAATCAGCTACCAAACTCTTGGCTCCATACACCCTCTATCGTGATTTTGGTGGAACGGAACAACTGAAATGATCAACCTGTGATTAAAATAAATAAGGCTGCGATTTGGTTTGATCGCAGCCTCTTTTTATTCTTTAGCCTTGTTTCTTTTCTATTTTTGCCCAAGAGTCTTTGAGGGTTACAGTTCGGTTAAAAACCAATTTTTCTTTGGTTGAAGTAAGGTCGGTGCAAAAATATCCGATCCGTTCGAACTGGAACTTGTCGCCCGGGGTGGTATTGCCTAATGACGCTTCAACTCTTGACGAAGGTTTTACCACCAACGAAGTTGGGTTAATGATCGAGGAGAGCTCCTCGTTATCATCGGGATTTTCGATAGTAAAAAGCCTTTCGTATTCACGAACTTCAGCCGGCAAAGAATGTGCCGCTGAAACCCAATGAATGGTTGACTTTACTTTTCGTCCGTCCGCTGAATCACCGCCTTTTGTTGTTGGGTCGTAAGTACAGTGAATTTCAACAATGTTTCCATCCGCGTCTTTCACTACGCTTTCACATCTCACAAAATAGGCATAACGAAGGCGAACTTCATTGCCTGGGAACAAGCGATAATATTTGGGTGGAGGTGTTTCTCGAAAATCATCTTGCTCAATATAAATTACTTTTGAAAAATTGACCGTACGTGTGCCGGCATCGGGATCTTCAGGGTTATTAATAGCGGCCAATTCTTCCACTAGATCATCGGGGTAATTATCAATGATCATTTTCAACGGTTCGATGATCGCCATACGCCGAAGAGAGCGTTTGTTCAGATCATCTCGCACGCACGATTCTAGTAGGGCATAATCGATCCAACTGGTGTTTTTTGCTACCCCGATCTTCTTGATAAAATCAACGATCGCTTCAGCGGTATAACCGCGGCGTCGCATCGCACGCAGGGTTGTGAGACGGGGGTCGTCCCAGCCATCGACCAAATTGCTTTCAACTAACTTGCGTAATTTACGCTTCGACATCATCGCGTACGATAGATTCAAACGTGAAAATTCGATCTGGCGAGGTTTAAATTCCCCGAGCTGATCCAAGAACCATTCATAGAGTGGACGGTGAATTTCGTACTCCATCGAGCAAAGAGAATGAGTGATTCCTTCCATCGAATCGTTTTGCCCATGAGACCAATCGTACATCGGATAAATGCACCATTCGCGGCCGGTGCGGTGGTGCGCTGGCTCGTGGATGATGCGATACATCGCCGGGTCACGCATTACCATATTGGGGTCGCTCATATCGATCTTGGCGCGCAGAATGCGAGTACCATCCGGAAACTCACCGCTTTTCATGCGGGCGAGCAGGTCGAGGTTTTCTTCAACACTGCGCTCCCGATATGGGCTGTTGATGCCAGGTTCCGTCAAAGTTCCCCTGTTTTTACTCACTTCTTCAGGGGTTTGGTCATCTACATATGCCTTGCCCATTTTTACTAATTTAATGGCCCATTCGTAGAGCAATCCAAAATAATCAGAAGCATAGGTAATTTTGAGCCAATTAATGCCTAACCACTTAGCGTCTTGTTGAATCGCGTCAACAAATTCCACTTCTTCCTTGGCGGGGTTGGTATCGTCAAAGCGAAGAATGAGATCACCGTTGTTTTCCGCCGCGATAAAATAATCGATCAGGAAGGCCTTTACGTGGCCAATGTGAAGATAACCGTTCGGTTCTGGAGGAAGACGGGTGCGAATATAGTTGAATCTGCCCGAGCGAAGGTCATCGGCTACGGCATCTCGAATAAAATCAGAACTGGTGTTTTGGGCGTTGATATCCATAAAAGATCCTTTAATTTCAGTGTATCCATTATTATAACAAATAGAAAAAATGGAGTGTTGAATGATACAAGCAAAATGGTCCGTCAGTCGTAAAGAATGTTGTAAGAACGCAAATAATTCTTGTATTCAACGGTTTCTTCAAAATGAAATTCTTCAAGTCAGAAAAACAATGGAGACATATTTTTGGTAAATATCACTGGTCAAAGTCTATTGACTCGTAAACAAACAAAATAACTTGCGAATAATTCAAGGGCGTGTTAAAATACCTTTCGCTCAAGATTTACTCTTGGGGGCTCGTCTAATGGCAGGACAGATGTCTCTGGATCATCTAGTAGAGGTTCGAATCCTTTGCCCCCAGCTTTAAAAGCGTCTGATTTCAGGCGCTTTTTATTTAAGGTTACTGCTCCAACGCATACGAATTGGTGAGAGATAACTGGGTTTCAAATATAATTGTTGAAAATTGGGGTATTGTCTTGGCATCAGTTCTTGTTTTTCAAAAACTAAGGTTTACCGATCATGGCTGACCTAATTAGGCGATCAACCTTTGGCTAAGTCCAATGCCCTGGAAATTTTCACAAATATATACTGGATTTCGCGGGCTGCTGAGCGAAGGCTGATAGTGATACCCTAGATCATTAAAAGATTCCAGCTCGGCTGCTGCCCCGTCACCCTTTTGAATAAGCCACCGAGCGTATGCTCCTCGCGCAATTTTCGCGTGCACAACCACGAATTTGGCGGGTTGACCAGGTTTTACCATGCTTAAAAACTTGGGGGTAATGATCCTCTGCCCATCTATATACGGTATTATCAATTTTTCATACTCACCCGAACTAACATTAAAAATGTCCCCGGTTTTGTGAAGTTGATTCGATAGTGAGTCACCCCAAAATTGGTAAAGGTTCCTAAAAGGTTCGTCCGGGAATCGGTATCCGACCTCGAGGCGATAGGGGCTAATGCCATCATACGGTTTTAAAACCCCATAAAGACCCGATAGGATCAATAAATGTTCTTGGGCAAAGTCCTTCTCAGCTGTTGAAAAAGGTCTCGCTCGAAGACCGCTATATATATCCCCTCGAAAAACTTCTACCGCTGCTGATAAATTTTCTACAGCCGACCATTGACTAAATAGTTTCTCTACATCAAATGCCAAGGTTGCGGAAATCTGCATTGCTTTCTGAATTTGAGCGCTTGATAAAGTAGCGATATAAGCACGAATCTCCTCGGCTTTTTCGATCTCAACAGGAGTTGATAAGGAAACCGAGGGCGGGGTACAAACCATAGTTTTGGATGAATGCAGTAATATGTTGAACATCTATAACCTTACCTTAGCTGGAGCGTTCACTATGAGTTGAATTAATTTGACTAATGACTAATCTCAGTAAATATCACGATCGGCGGCTGTTATCATTGGAGCGAAGGTCGCAAAAAATTCCTTAGATTACGACAATGCTGGAAGGTGTACGCCTGAGAAATCAATTTTACTCTTATTGAGTGACCAAACTACAATAATTGTCAAAGTGTGTTCTAGATAACTAGGTTCTCATATTTTTGGAAACTAGTGTGAATAACAAAAGACGCCTGATAAGTCAGACGTCTTTTGTTATTTGATTTCTGGGTTGTTTGCGGTTTAGGCGTTGGTTTCAGTGATAGGAGTGCGCTTGAACCAAGTTCGCCATTCTTTGTTCTCCCAAACGACCAAGATGGGGGAAGCATTGAAAATGGAAGAGAATGTACCGCTGAATACACCGATCAACAAGATGATAACAAAATGTTTGATGGTATCACCGCCAAACAGAACCATGGCAAACAAAGTAAACATAACGGTTAGTTGGGTGTTGATGGAACGATCGAGTGTTTGGACCACGGAGTGGTTGACCACGGTTTCGAAATCAACTTTGCGATAGATCGTTAAGTTTTCACGGATGCGGTCGAACACTACGATGGTATCATGTACCGAGAAGCCAATGACGGTGAGCAAGGCGGTGAGAAACAAAGAATCTGCCTCCCAACCAAGAGTTACACCGAGAATAGCCTCGATCCCCAAAACAACCAACACGTCATGTAACATGGCGATAATGGCTGCGGTACCATAACGAAAAGCGTGTTGGATGCTTCGGAACGCGAACCAGATGTAAAACAAGATGGCGATAGCGGCCATACCAACAGCGCCGGCTGCCGCTCGAGCAACTTCTTGGCCTACCGCGGGGTTGACCGATGTGAAGTTGAGAACAATTGCCTTTGTGCCGAACTGCTTTTCCATCTCCGCGACAATAAGTCCTTTCGTCGCGTCATCCATTGCTTTCGATTTTACTGAAATGGAATCAGTTCCCAGAGATTGAACAATTGGATCTTTGATCTTGTTGACATCGCTAGCGAAGGAGTTATAAATCGCAGTAACATCCTTAGCGGCTGGTTGAACCCCATTTTCAAATTGAACTTCTAGTAATGAACCACCAGTGAAATCAATTCCGAGTGGTAAGGGTCCTTCAGCCGGATTCTGTGCCCAGTGAATGCCCATATAAATGATGCCAGGGATGATCACGAGGAAAGAAATTAGAAAATAGTAATATCTGTTCTTAATAATATTCATATCGAAAACTCCTAAAGCCCAAACCAGCGGGGGTGGTCAGCAGATTTGATGTTATCCATAACAGTGTGCAAATAAGTACGGGTAACTGTAATGGCGGTAAATAAACTAACCAAAACACCGATCGCCAGAGTTACCGCAAAGCCCTTCACCATGCTTGCTCCAAAAGTACTTCCGAAGATGTAAAGGATGAGACAGGTGATGAGAGTGGATAAGTTTGAATCGCGGATGGACGGCCAAGCACGCTGCCAGCCAAGATCAATTGCTTGGCGTAGAGGTTTGCCTGATCGTAATTCTTCCTTCATGCGCTCAAATATCAAGATATTCGCGTCCACCGCCATACCTATACTCAGGATGAAGCCGGCAATGCCTGGCAGGGTGAGAACAACAGGGATGAGTTTGAACAAAGCCATTGAGAAAAGGGCATAAGACAATAATGCCAGATCGGCGATTAGACCGGGTAAACGGTAATAGAAAAGCATAAACAGAATTACCACTGAAAGCCCGATGATCCCAGCAAGTACGCTCTTGCGAATGGATTCTGCGCCAAGTGTGGGGCCAACAGTTCGGCTTTCGGTAACTTCTACAGGTACCGGCAAAGAACCGTATCGTAATTGAACCGCGAATGCGTTTGCGCTTTCAGCTGTGTAACTGCCCGTGATCACGCCAGAACCTTCTGATATTTGTGTTTGGATCTGTGGGGCTGAGATCACCTTTTTATCCAAAACAATCGCAAGGAATTTTCCAACGTTTGCTCCAGTGTAATCGCTGAAGATAGTTGCACCTTCGTTCTTCAATGAAAAAGCGATCTCATAACCACCAGAAGCGGAAGGTTGGACATTTACTGTTTGTAATAATGTTCCAGTCATTACTGTATGATAGATACGTTCTTCAGCGGGTGTTGTTGTATCATCCGCGGGAGTAGCCGATCCTTCACTACCCTGATCTGTTTTGATAACAGTTCCATCAGGGAGGGGGGTGCTGCCAAAATCAACAAATTCTAACAAACCGGTTTGTTTCACAGATGCCACTACTTCTTCCGGATTATCGATGCCAGGGAATTCAGCAACAATACGTCTCGGTGGAGCGATCTGCATTGTAACCTCGCTAACACCAAGGGCGTTAACGCGGCTCTCAAGAATTGTTTTAGTCGTATTGAGGTCTTCAGATGTAACTGTTACACCTTCGGGGACTTCAAGCAGTGCTTGTAAACCACCGCGAAGATCAAGTCCTAATTTTGTTGCAACATCTCTTTGGAAAAGAGTTGTTGAATTGAAAGGGTTGATAATGGTGATTGATTCACTGAAATTGATCCAGGCCGAAAATGCAAGAAGGATCAAAACGATGATCAACATGGTTGTAGGTCGTTGTCTCATTTAGCGTTCTCCATTTCAAAAAAATTCCAGCATTTAGCTGGAGCAGTTGCAAATAATTATTATACCTTTATTGTTGCCGGAAATTGAAAGAATTTCTCGTTATTTTAAATTTTTATAGATCGAAATTGTTGGAGAATTACTAAATTGAGGCAAGGTCAAACGGAATTCGAATGTTCATTCTTCGAATATCATCAGTTTGGTTTGGGCATACCTTCAGCGCAACCACACTGATGTCGTCGACGGGACGGTTTTGATCTAAGCGCACAGCTTGAGCTAGTAAGGCGTCTGCCAATTCTTGGGGAGACGGATCGGACTCATCGAACAAACCAGTAATGGTCGTGGCAATATCAATTTGTTGGCCAGTGTTATTACCAGCGTGCAATACGCCATCCGTGAAAAGCAGTATGGTGATGCCATTTCGAATCGGGATCTCTGTAATAATGGGTTTCGTGTTTCGGGAAAGGCCGATCGGTTCGCTTTTTTCATTTAAGCATTCCAGCGATTCTTCCCCAGCAATATAGATAGGGCATTCACTGTTTCGACTCAACACGATCGTTTTGCTGAGTAGATCAACGGAAAGAATGTTGAGGGTGGCGGCAGCTTTGCCGTTTTTTTCGGTAAATAACGCATCGGATGCCGCTCTTGCAGCAGTTCCATCCCGAACTCCATCAGCAAGAAGACTTATAACTTTTCGGACAACCATCATTGATATCGCTTTAGAGCCAGAACCTCCGCTTTGCCCGTCTGCTAAAACGAAGGACATTCCACCAATAGGACGTTCCACAATTTCAAAAGTATCACCGCTATCAGATGAACCAAATTTATTCGTTTTTGCGACCGCTATTTGAAGTTCCATAAAATCATTTTAGCATAACCGGTAACGAAGAGATACAGATTAAAAAGAAAATGGATCCGATTGTCGGATCCATTTAAGGTTTTATTCAAAGCAATTTTTGTTTTAAATCTCTGAGGCTGCGTCGATCTCAACATCATTTTTTTTGGGAGCTATTTTTTTAACTTTTTCTTTCGCTGATTCAACCAATTCTTCTCCAGCCTTTTTGGCTTTTAGGCTAATTTCTTCGCCTTGCTGGTAAGCTTTTTTGGACAGGTCTTCAACCTTACCTCGAACCTCAGCGGCTACTGTTTCAGCTTGTTTTAATGCCTTGTCGGTCTCGATCATAGCTTGGTCCTTCAGCTCGATCGATTTTTCTTTAATTGTAGCTCTGGTTTCCTCGCCGGATTGAGGTGCAAATAGCAAGGCAGCCACCGCGCCAGTTAAGCCACCGACAATAAACCCTACTAAGAAAGCGCCAAATTCATCATGATCAGACATTTTGTATCTACCTTTCTGGGAATACTTTATTTTTTTGTAAAGTTGATCAAATCTATCATTTTTTGAAACCCTGCCATATAACTATTCAATTTTACAACAGGTTCCACCATATTCTCACTTAAGAATTTGGTTGTTCCACGCAAATTGTGGATCGTTTCGTTGGTCGCCTCGATCATAGGACGAATCTCATTATTTAGGAGGTTGATCAATTTCGTAATTTGAATCACGAGTATCACTAACGCTGCGCCAATGATGATCGATTCAAAAGCCAGGAAAATGACGAATATATCACGAATATTTTCAGTTAGAGCCGGGTTGACCGTTAACCCGAAAATTGTTAACCCAAGCAAAACAAGAATTAACACGACGACTAACGAAATAATGATGGTTGTTTTATTGTTCGAATTTTCTGAATTCATAATAGTATTTATACGTCAATAAGATGTGTTAATACAAATTATTATAGCATTAACTACAATATTGATATTTCAAATAAAAGCGAACAAAAGTGAATAGTAGGGAAATTGGTTTGATATGTTTCGAATCAAGAGGGGAAGTCAATATAGTCCATCCATCAAAGAAGGAAATTAGATTATTCAATTTAGAATCGCCGCCTGTACTAATATTCCGTTTGGGGCTGGAATTGTTCAAATAATTGTTGTAAATATTGATCGGTTCTGAAATCCTTCATAATTTTGGAAAGTTCGCTCGTATAATATTGTCTCGGGATTATGTGATGTTTACTTTGGAAAGTGGAGAGTTTTAATAGGATGAGTTTTTCAACCGTTGCTGAAGTTTTTGAAAAATTACAAAACGTAGTTTCAACCAAAGGGTTGAATGGTCTGGAGGCAAAAGTCCAGTTGATCCTAACAGGGGATGAACAAGGGGAATGGGGATTTGATTTAGAGAAAGACTCCGTAAATATCCTTCCTGGCAGGCTCTCACATCCGCAAATTACCATTACCGCTGATTCTGCTGATTATCTTAAGTTGGTCAATGGCGAATTAGACCCGATAAATGCCTATATGAGCGGCGTCATCCGAATAAGCGGTGATTTGGGAATGGTTATGTCTCTTGCGCCATTGTTTAAGATTAAATAAAAAATTGGGCAATGATACCCATTGCCCAATTTTGTTCTAAGCTTTATCAACTATCCGTTTAGGAATTGCTCCAAAGCGGTTTTGCTAATTCGGTAGGCGTTTCCAAGTTTTTTTGCTTTTAAATCGCCTGCGTTGATCGCTGCCATCACATCTTCTTCCGAAACTTTCAAAAAGCCGGCGGCTTCTGAAGGTGTCATAACATCGGGCATTGCGCCATTATTTTGGCCTGAAGCGGTGTTGTTCGATTGGGGACTCTGCATCCCCTGATTGAGGGCTTGCCCCATCAGATTTCCGATCCCCATGCCTGCGCCAATGCCAGCGGTTAGACCAGCGCCACCACTTTGGTTATTGGCAGCGTCGCGCATAGCGTCAGCCGCTTGTAATTGGGTGTACACATTCATGTCCAACATACCCATATCACGAAGTTCTTGGGCTGATTTGTCAGATGGTTTTAGATTGCCAATGTAAAAAGTTTTAAGGGTTAGACCAAGGGCGGCAAAATCTTCCATTGCCTTTGCTCGCACGCCCGCGCCAAGTTCTTCCGTCAAACCGATCATCTTGAGGATGTCGTTCTTTTGTCCAGTTTCACCAAGGAGATCCTGTAACTTCGAAAGCAGCATTGTCCGAACACGATCTTCAATATCGTTGATTCCGAAGCTTGCTTTTTTACCTACAATGTTGGTTACAAATAATTGGGGATCTGATACTTGGAATGAATATGTTCCAAAACCTTGTAGCAAAGCCACGCCAAGTCCAACCCCGGGATTACGAACGATGATTGGTTGGGGGGTGCCCCATTTTTTGTTGGCAAATTCCTTGAGAGAAACAAAATATACTTCAGCAGGGAAGGGTGTCCGGTCGTTGAAGGCTTTACCAATAAAGTCGATCAATTTTGGCACATTGGCTGTAACAAGGGTATGTGTACCGGGTTTAAATACATCCAACGCTAAACCATTACGGAAGAACACTGCTGCCTGGCCTTCGCGTACGATCAGTTGTGAGCCGATGCGATAATCGCCGATCGAGTTATCATCTGGAAAACGATGGACGATCTCATCGGTCATTTCATTTCGATATTCAATTACATCAAAAACTCTAGCCATTCTGCTCTCCTTCTAGTCAATATTTATTGTTATCTTATTTTATTATAGGATTTATTTTAGTTTTGGGGAATTAATATCCATCAAATCACCGGTTGTACCGGCTTTGTGCATCAAAATCTCCGCCATAATGCTCATCGCGATCTCTTCAGGAGTTTCTGCGGCGATATTGATACCGATAGGGGAGTGAATACTTGCGACCTTATCGGAACCAACCCCCGCTGCCAGTAACTCTTCTTTGCAGGTTATCCAGCGTCGTTTTGAACCAATGATGCCAATATAAAGCGCGTTTGTTTCTAAGAGGGCGGGTAAGCCAGGTACATCAATTCGAACTCCACGGGTAGTTAGAATGATGTACGTGTTGGAGTTTAGGTCAATTTTGCTTGGAAGTTCGGCCATATTACATGGGACATATTCATCAGCGTCGGGAACAGCAATTGGGTTGCAAAACTCTTCACGATCATCTGATAGAACAACAATGAAACCTAACCATTTGGCAAGTTTTACCAGAGCTTTACCAACATGTCCACCACCAATTACAACGATCTTCGTGATAGGTTTTATCGGTTCAACAAAGATTTCCAATTGTCCTCCACAAATACCAGGGTCACCGTCAGCGAGATCATTCATTTTGTAGCTTAGCAGCTTGGGTTTTCCTGTATTAATACATTCGATAGCTTCATTAATAACTCGAAACTCTAATTCACCACCGCCAACCGAACCAAAAATCTCTTTATTTTGGTTTACAGTCATTTTACTTCCGATATGACGAGGGGTGGACCCGCTTGATTGTACGATCGTACAGATTGCAAACGATGCCTGTTTGTTGATCAACTCGTTGATGATCGGGTAAATATTGGTTTGCATTATTCGATCAAACCTAAAATAGTTGGCAGCAATTGTTTTTTTCGTGAAACAACCCCGGGGGCGTCGCGTGTGCCGTCCAGTAAGGGAGGGTATGGTAATTCATTGATAATTGGAGGGGCAGGTTCTGAGATGAACAATCGGCTCGAACCACGCACCACGTCAGTAACGAGTAAGATCGCGAAATCTAATCCGCGATTCGATTTAAGATCATTGAGCGCGGTCTGTAATTTTGTTCTGTGTTCGGCGATCTGAAACAGGTCGGTTACTTCTGCCTGCGATACCGCAAATTTAAACCCGCTCGATTCATAGGACTTGATATCAGTGCCGACAACTTCGTCAGGGTTGCGGTTTGCAAGCCCGGCTCCTGCAGATAAAACTTCCATACCGTATTGTTGAATGGTGTAGCCCTTTAATTGGCCATTGCCATCAAAAGCCCAACGAGACAATCGTTCGGATGCGATGCGATCACGTTCTGTTGTTGTTGGGGAAGTGAGGATCAACGTATCCGCTAACAACCCGCCTAATAACAAACCAGCAATTTGCGCCGGCATAGAGTAACCGGCATCGCTGGTTAGCTCAGAAACCAAGGTGCTGGTAGAGCCCACAGTATCCACTGTCATTTTGATGGGGGTGTGAGTGTTGGGGTTACCTAGCCGGTGGTGATCTAGTATCTCAAGCAATTGAGCTTCATCCAGCGCGGCAATGGATTGGCGAGGTTCATTGTGGTCAACCATGACGATCTTTAAACGCGGGGGGTTCAATACTTCGCGCTGGTGGCAAACCCCCTTGTAATGGCCGGACTCATCAATGATAAAGAAATCGTTATGCTCTTCGCGCAGGATCTTGTTCAAAGAATCGCGGATGTGGGCTCCGTAAATAAATTTCGGGATATTTGT
>CAIRYE010000436.1 GCA_903882765.1 uncultured Anaerolineae bacterium | reverse complement strand
TTGCTAACAGTCTACCCAACTACCGTTTAAATTACTTGATTCAATTACGCATTCGACAAAGCGAGCGGTCATCAATCCATCGTATGAATTTGGAAAAAAGGAAGAAAGGGGATCAACTGTTTCACCAAGTTTCCTTGCTACGATCGCGTCGGCTGCATCCGTGTACAAATTCGCGAAAGCTTCTGGGAATCCTTCAGGGTGTCCGGCTTTGATTCTGCTTGAATGTACGGAAAAAGGATACGTCCCCGGACCATTGGGGGTTCTTGTCTCGGCTGGACCATGCAATGGTTTGTAGGATAAGGTTTGGGGGATCTCCTGACACCATTCGATGGTGCCTTTGCTGCCACTAATTCGTATCCGTAAACCGTTCTCTACGCCAGCGGCTGCTTGGGTAGCCCAAAAGGTACCCCTTGCCCCGTTAGACAGGCGAATTAAAGCCCCAGCATAGTCGTTTAAGGACCGGCCAGGTACGCTTGCGCCGATCTCCGCGCACACTTGCGTTACTTCCAGGCCGCTCATAAATCTCAACAGATTATGAGCATGGGTACCCACGTCTACCATCGATCGGGCTGCCCCGCCGCGGATAGGATCATATTTCCAAGACATTTCAGGCGTGAGAACCTTGCTTTCATCGGCACGACCACCCTGAACATACTCGACCTGAACAAGCCTAATTTCGCCTAATTCATTCGCCTCGATCATTGCTTTTGCTTGCCGAACCATCGGATAACCAGTGTAATTGTGGGTCAGGCAAAAAATCAACCCAGTCTCTTTGACTTTATTGTGCAAGGCTAACGACTCGCTGTAAGTATTGGTCATTGGTTTATCACAGATCACGTCCAAGCCCTTTTCAAGAGCGGCAACCGAGTACTCATAATGGCTGTCATTCGGTGTCATGATAGCGACAGCATCGATACCGTCCTTGCGAAGTGATTCCTGAGAGAGCATCTCATGAACCGTTGGATAAATTCGAGCAGGATCAAGACCTAACTCAACGGCAACTTTTTTCGATTTTTCAGGGTTGGAAGAAAAAACTCCGGTGACAATTTCATAGCGATCATCCATTCTAGCGGCCTGACGATGCATTGCTCCAATAAAAGAACCTTCGCCTCCACCGATCATCGCCAAACGTAATCTGCGGCCCAATTTTGAAATTACAGGATTTAAACTCATCTTTTCTCCTTACCTTATGCTAAAAAATAGAACGAGAAATTGCCGATGATCATGCCAGCAACTTCCCGTTCTTTTGTTAATATTCCAGAAGTTCGTTATTAGCTCTTGTTTTTATTATAGACATCAAAGAATACCGCCAATAAAAGAACAAAGCCTTTGATCGCCTGCTGCCAGTCAATACCAATGCCTAAAATTGACATACCATTGTTCATAACGCCAATAACAAAAGCACCAACTACTGCACCGATGACGGTACCGATACCACCGCTTGATGACGCTCCACCGATGAAACAGGCCGCGATAACATCAAGTTCAAAGCCTGTACCCGCCTTTGGTGTAGCTGAGTTTAAGCGCGCTGTTACGATCAAACCGCCGAGAGCAGCCAAAACACCCATGTTTACAAAAGTTTGGAATAACAATTTTGGGGTGTTTACGCCAGAGAGACGAGCAGCTTTTTCATTTCCGCCCATTGCGTAAATTCGTCTACCCAAAACCGTTTGGTTGGTCACATACGTGTAAAACGCGATGAATACCGACATCAACACAAGAACATTTGGGAGACCCTTATATGAAGCCAGTAGATAACACAAGCCCATGAGCGCGCCAGTGATGAGGCTGTTTTTGATGAGGAAAAATGCGATAGGGGTTACTTCAAAACCGTATTTCTTTTGATTTTTTCTAGATTGAATATCAAGAACAATTAATACGATCGAAATTACTATACCAATTAATAGGGTGGTAAGGTGAAACCCTTCCATATGGAAATAATCAGGTATGAACCCAGTAGATAGTTTTTGGAACTGATCTGGAAACCGACCGATTTGCTCGCCATTCAAAATCAAATAAGTTAGGCCTCTAAAGACCAACATTCCCGCGAGCGTGGCAATGAATGCTGGAATTTTTACATATGCAACCCAGTACCCATTCCATGCCCCGATTAACCCGCCAGCGAGTAAGCTCAGCAAAATGGCTAACCACCATGGGAAATCCATTTTGATCATCATTACAGCGGCAATAGCACCCACAAAAGCAGCGATCGAACCGATTGATAAATCGATCCAGCCCGCCACAATGATGAGCAGCATGCCTAAAGCCATGATGATGACATAACTGTTTTGAAGAAACAAGTTCGTTATATTGATAGGCTTAAGCAAAACACCTTTTGTTTGGTACTGGAAAAATGCCATGATGACGATCAAGGCAATTAGCATTCCATATTCACGTATGTTTGTTTTTAGTAGGTTGAGGAGGGCTTTCATTGTTCTGTAACCTCTTGAGTCATAATGAATTTCATAACAATTTCCTGAGTTGCTTCTTTAGCGGGAATTTCGCCTACGATCTTGCCTTCTTTCATAACATAGATCCTATCGCATATGCCAAGAATCTCTGGTAATTCAGAGGAGATCATAATGATTCCTTTTCCCTCAGCGGCTAACCTGTTAATAATAGTATAGATCTCGTATTTAGCCCCAACATCAATACCACGTGTAGGCTCATCTAAGATCAAGATATCGGGTTGAGCAAAAAGCCATTTACTCAGAACAACTTTCTGTTGGTTTCCGCCAGAAAGGTTAACTGCTTTTTGTAAAATACTTGAACACTTGATATTGAGATCTGTCCGATACTTTGTGGTGATCGCGGTTTCTTTGGGTTCATTGATCACGCCCATACTAGAAACTTCATCCAAATTGGTTAGGGTGATGTTGTCTTTAATTTCTTGGATCAAAACCAATCCGTAGGATTTACGATCTTCCGTGGCGTAAGCAATTCCATTATTGACGGCTTTCTCTATACTGCTAACATCAATTTCTTTGCCATCCTTGATAACCTTACCAGAAATTCGTGAGCCGTAGGATCGACCAAAGATGCTCATCGCTAATTCTGTTCTACCCGCGCCCATTAAACCAGCTATACCAACGACTTCACCTTTTTTCACATGAAAATTGACACTATCAGAAATTTTCCTGTCGGCATGGAGAGGGTGGTAAGCATTCCAGTTTTGAACCTCAAAAAAAGTATCTCCAATTTTTGAGTCACGAGGGGGAAAACGATTAGTAATATCCCGCCCAACCATTCCGCGAATGATGCGATCTTCGCCGATGCTGTCTTTCCGACAGTCTAAGGTCTCAATGGTCGCGCCATCACGAAGAATTGTAATAGAATCTGCAACCTTAGATACTTCACTAAGCTTGTGAGAAATCAGAATGGAAGAAATTCCATTTTCTTTGAATTGTAATAATAACTGAAGGAGTTTTTCGCTATCACTTTCGTTTAAAGAAGCGGTAGGCTCATCTAAGATCAAAAGCTTTACTTTTTTTGCTAAGGCTTTGGCAATTTCAACTAATTGTTGTTTACCAACACCAATATTGGTAATCAGGGAGTTAGGCGATTCATCTAAACCAACTCTTTTCAAAAGCTCTTTTGTTTTTGAAACAGATTCATTCCAATTGATAATTCCACGTTGACCTTGCTCATTACCAAGAAATAAATTCTCCGTTATTGAGAGGTAAGGTATTAATGCGAGTTCTTGATGAATGATTACAAGGCCAATGGCTTCGGATTCGGTAATATCTCGAAAGGCACATTCCTTGCCTTCAAAAATGATGTCGCCGCTATAACTTCCATGCGGATAAACACCACTTAGAACCTTCATTAGCGTCGATTTACCAGCCCCATTTTCGCCAACTAAGGCATGAATTTCGCCTCGGTTTACACTGAAACTGACATTGTCAAGCGCTTTAACACCAGGGAATGTCTTTGTGATGTTACGCATTTCCAAAATGACATCAGACATGTTCTTTTAATCCTTGTGTTGGATTTTTAGTACCACTATATTTTAGTACAAGGTTCGCGATAGTGCAAAAAAAAGAGTGTGCAAAGAGTTTATCTCTGCACACTCTATCGATCTAAGTCTTACTTGAGCTGGTCAGCGGTGTAGTAGCCACTCTCTACGAGGTATTTTTCGTAGTTGGTGACATCGACACTAAATGGGGTCAGCAAGTAGGAAGGTACAACTTTGACACCGTTGTTATAGGTCTTGGTGTCATTGACAGGAACTTCAACGCCCTTGAGGGCAGCATCAACCATAGCGGCAGTCTGCTTGGCAAGTTCACGGGTGTCTTTGAAGACGGTGAACATTTGTTCGCCAGCGATCATAGCCTTGACGGAAGCGACTTCAGCATCCTGACCACCGATAACGGGCATCTTCTGTTCAGCGGTGCCATAACCTACGCTCTTGAGAGCGGAGATGATACCGATGGAGAGACCATCATAGGGGGAAAGTACTGCATCAACCTTCTTGTCAGTATAGAAAGCGCTGAGAAGATCTTCCATTCTCTTCTGGGCAACGGTGCCGTCCCAGCGGAGAGTACCAACTTTGTCCATGCCAGTCTGGCCGGACTGTACGACGAGCTTGCCGCTGTCGATGTAGGGCTGGAGAACGGACATAGCGCCATCATAGAAATAGAAGGCATTGGTATCGTCAGGTGAACCACCGAAGAGTTCGATGTTGAAGGGGCCAGCGGCATTCTTGAGGTCGAGGCCAGTTTCGATCTGAGTACCCATGATTACGCCGACGCCGAAGTTATCGAAGGTGGCATAGTAATCAACGTTCTCAGTGTTGGAGATCAAGCGATCGTAAGCGATCACGAGAACGCCAGCTTCTTTGGCTTTAGCGAGCACGTCAGAGAGTGTGCTGCCATCGATGGCGGCAATCACGAGGACTTTGGCACCCTTGGTAACCATGTTCTCGATCTGAGCGAGTTGGTTAGGGATGTCATCATCAGCAAACTGAAGGTCGGTGTCATAGCCCATGTCTTGGAAGACTTTTACCATGCTCTCGCCATCAGAGATCCAACGGGTTGAGGTTTTGGTAGGCATGGAAATACCGACAATAGCTTTGGCGGCTTCAGCTGCGGGTGCTTCTGCGGCAGGTGCTTCGGCTGCGGGTGCTTCTGCGGCAGGTGCTTCAGTAGCGGCAGCAGGAGCGCAAGCGCTCAACATCATCGACATAACGACGATGAGAGCAAGTACGGATAACAAGGTATTTCTCTTCATTCTTGTAATTCCTTTCTTCTCCAAATAAAAGTTTTTACGTTATCGCGCAATCGTTATCGATAACGTTATCGATAACATTATAGTTAACTATATTTTCCGCGTCAAGTGAATATATTCACTATTTGGTAAATTCCAAATAAGAAAATACTTGGTTGTCAAAAAATCTTTATGATACTCGCTTCCCTGAGTTGAAAAATGACGCCGCGGTGCTATATTAAAAATAGGAATTTATTTTTACATATTCTTTATTCAGGAGGTAATTATGTCAGTTATCACAATTTCTAGGGAGTTTGGAAGCGGTGGTGACGCGATAGCGCAAGAGTTATCTAGGATATCGGGGTATCCCCTTGTTGATAAAAATATTCTCGAAAAAATATATTACCAATTTGGATTCACGGATTTTGCGGAAGTTTACGATGAGAATGGCATTTGGCTTCGTTTCACCTCCCACCATGTTGAGATGTCACATCTGCTAAAAAGGATCTTTCGCGCTTTGGTTGAGGTGGATAACATTGTTCTGCTTGGCAGGGGTGGTTATGCCTCATTAAAAGGGTATCCTAATGTGCTCAACGTTCGTATTCAGTCTCCTTTTAATAAACGAGTTCAGAATTATCTAAAATCAGTGGAAAACTCAAATTTAAAAGCAGCCGAGGAAATAGTTAAACAAGCGGACCTTCGACGAAAAGAATTTGTTTCACTCATTAATGGTGGTAGCTGGGATTCGAGTAGTTCATTCGACCTGGTGATAGATACAGGCAAAATTTCGAATTCCTTGGCGATAGATTGGATCGTTCAAGCATCCAACTTATTGAGTAAAACAGTTGAACCACCGGAATCTCTCGAATCGGAAGATCCAGTAATGCTAAAAGCAATTCAAGATACCCTCGCGGGAGTTTTTTAGAGATAAAAATTTTACGGCGTTTTTCACATTTCCACTTTGGTTTCAAACTCCTTGTTTGGACCTGATTTAGAACTTCGTGGGATAATAAGAAAATTATTCTTACATGAGGTGTACTTTATGATCGTTGAAAAAAATCTTGGCCACGAAGACGCGTTGGTGGCAATTAATGTCTTAAAAAATGAGATCACGAATCGGAAGAAGGCGGCTGTTATAGCGGTCTCAGATTCTCACGGAGAGCTAATTGGTCTATTGCACCTTGATAAGGCCGCCTTTTCTTCCATCACTATTGCCACGAACAAAGCTTATACTGCTGCCCGCGAACGAAAACCTTCCCAACAAATAGGGAAATCAGTTCGCGATCCCGAAAAAGGGTTTGATATCGCATACTTTGGCGATAAAAGGTTCACCGGTTGGGGTGGTGGAATTCCAGTAGTAGTTGATGGAGAAGTAATAGGGGCTGTAGCTGTTAGCGGTTTGCCTGAGCAAGA
>CAIRYE010000435.1 GCA_903882765.1 uncultured Anaerolineae bacterium | reverse complement strand
GGTCATCCTTGGTGGTCAGGGTAGTATTCCTGGGGTTATTCTTGGCGCTACAACGGTTACCATTCTCAACCTTCAGATCCTCCAAGGTTTTTCGCTGTATCTTAGCCAACTTCGCCAAAGTGACGCGATCATTCCGGTCATCAATTTCGCTTGGAAGAACCTTTCAACCCAATTGGACCCTGCCAAATATCAGAAACTCTTATTCGGCTTGATCCTGATCCTGATGATGATTTTCCGTCCCGAAGGCCTCATTCCTGCTGTTCGCAAAAAACGCGAACTGCAAGGCGATAACGTTGAAGCTGTAAAAGGAAAGTGACATTATGACACTTTTACATACTGTTGATGTAGTAAAAAGATTTGGCGGCCTTACAGCTGTCAACAAGATGAATTTCAAACTGAATGAAGGCGAAATTGTTAGCATCATTGGTCCCAACGGTGCTGGTAAAACAACCTTCTTCAATACTCTCACCGGCCTCTATAAACCGGAAGAGGGCACCATTGATTTTGACGGAAAGACCTTACTCGGTCTTCGCCCAGATCAGATCGCGGAACTTGGTATTTCCCGAACCTTCCAAAACATTCGCCTCTTCAATAGCATGACAGTTATTGAAAATATTATGGTTGGTATGCATCCAAGGTTAAAACAAAATCTGATTTCGGCTGTCGGTCGCTTTGCCTCCTACAAAAAAGAAGAAAAAGACGCTGAGCGGGAAGCCGAGGATTTGATGCATTATGTAGGTCTCAAAGGGATCGGTAACGAATTGGTCAAAAACCTCCCTTATGGCGGTCAGCGTCGTGTGGAAATTGCCCGCGCCTTAGCCGCTCATCCCAAGCTTCTGCTTTTGGATGAACCAACCGCCGGCATGAACCCGCAAGAAACCGAGGATGCCATTCGTTTATTCCGCCGCGTTCGAGACGAAAAAGGCATCACCGTCCTGCTGATCGAACACGATATGCGCGTGGTAATGAACATCTCCGAGCGGATCAGCGTAATGGATTACGGTGGTAAGATCGCGGAAGGTACCCCGCAAGAAATCAGAACCAACCCACAGGTCATCGAAGCCTATCTTGGTCGTGGCGCTGTTGCTGGCCAACATGAAAGGAAGGCATAATGAGCTTATTATCCCTTGATAATGTCCATACCTATTATGGGCAGATCCATGCTTTGATGGGCATCTCCCTGACTGTTGAAAAAGGCGAAGTCGTCTCTCTGATCGGCTCGAATGGCGCCGGAAAGAGCACTACCCTTCGAACCATTTCAGGCATTTTGCACCCCCGAGAAGGTTCGGTTACCCTCAACGGTGTCGATATTTCCAAAACCCTTCCCCATGTCATCGTTCAAAAAGGTATCTGTCACGTTCCAGAAGGTCGTGGCATCTTCCCTAAGCTAACGGTCAAGGAAAATTTGGAGATCGGCGCCTTCAATGTGACCAACCCCAAAGAGATCAGCGATCGGATGGCATACGGCTTTGAGTTGTTCCCCCGCCTAAAAGAACGTATTGATCAAAAAGGTGGAACGCTATCCGGCGGTGAGCAGCAAATGCTCGCCATCGCTCGCGGCCTTATGATGAATCCTGAGATCCTGATGCTCGATGAACCCTCAATGGGTCTCTCCCCTGTGTTGGTTGAATTGATCTTTGACATTATCAAATCCCTCAACGAAAAAGGCGTCACCATCTTGTTGGTGGAACAAAACGCTTTGATGGCGCTCTCTGTTGCCCATCGCGGTTATGTACTCCAAACGGGTCAGATCGTCATCAGCGATACCGCCGAAAACCTTCGTAACAACGAAAGCGTTCAAAAAGCCTACCTCGGTATCGAATAGTTTTATTAGATTTTTTGACAGAAAAAAAGTACAGGTTAAAATACCTGTACTTTTTATTTGGAGATAAACTATGCCATCCGCGGAAATCATCACGATCGGGTCAGAAATTTTACTGGGCGAATTGGTCGATACCAATTCAGCCCACATTGCCAAGAGCTTACGCGCCGCGGGCATCGACCTCTTTCGCCTATCCACCATCGGCGATAATGTTTCCCGCATCAGCCAAGCGATCCTCGAAGGATTGTCCCGCGCCGATATCGTCATCACCACCGGCGGCCTCGGCCCAACCGTCGATGACCCTACCCGCGACGCGGTTGCAAAAGCCTTTGGCGTCAGCTTGGAATACCACGAAGAGTTGTGGGCCCATATCGACCAGCGCCTCAGAAACTTCGGTAGGATCCCAGGCGAAAACCAACGGAAACAAGCCTTCATCCCCCAAGGC
>CAIRYE010000434.1 GCA_903882765.1 uncultured Anaerolineae bacterium | reverse complement strand
GGCGGGGCGAAGTGGTTGAGGGTTAAGGTTACGGATATGAACACCGGCCGCGCCAAAGCGACCGTGCAGATCCCCATCCCGCTGATCGAATCGGGCATCAAGATCGGCGCCCACTTCGCGCCGGAGGTGGAAGGGGTGGATATGGCGACCATTATGGAAGCGCTGCATAGCGGTATGACCGGCAAGATCGTGGATGTTGTGGACGAAAAGGATAATGAGCACGTAGAGATCTACGTGGAGTAGGGAATTAGCGGGCAAGACCGGACCTATTTGTTGGGGATCCGTTGACGCGGCAAGTGGCAGATTTGGTTCTTCTCACACCTAGGAATATTTTTGGGTATTTTTTGGTTTAATGTATTAATATTTCATTCTTAGATATACCTCATTTGGTAGGTATTGGATCGTACTTATTAGGGGAGGATAACAAATATGAAACTTTACCTGCATACTAAGTCCAAATTTGTTGGCATTCAATATTAGCAGTGGCTTCGATCGATGCGGCCCGTGTGACAAGGTAAAAGAATTTCCAAAGGAAAACGATCGCGGAGGTACGAATTCCGAACCCTGATAGGATCCAACATCACAGCGAAGAGTTCCTTTCGCGTATCTAGAGCAGGGTGGTTATTTCGATTCGGATCGGATCCGTAGGATGATCCCCATGAGGAGAACGGCCCCCAAAAAGCTGGTTGACAATAAAACACGCATGATCCACACGGTTTGAATGAACTGCGGATCGAAGGAGCGGATCTGTGAAAACGCTTGGGTCACTAACAGCGCATAAGCGATCGCGAACAAAACCATCCGCCTTCGCGATGGAGAACCGGATAAGAAGTGATCAAAAACGATCACCAGCGGGAAAAAGATCCAGAAGTAGTAATGGTACCAAGTAATGGGAGAAGCCAATAACATGACTCCAATAAGCAAAGAGAGGTCGAGATCTTCTGTAAATAATGGCTGTTCTCGTTTTTCAGGCCGTACTCGCATCACCCACGCGACTGTTCCCGCAAATCCTGCCACAAGCAAATATCGTACATAGGTGATCCAACTCGGAACATCCATTGTTTCCCAACCATTCACATTTCCATTTGTTAGGGCGTGTAGCAAAAATCCAGCGATGGATTGATTATTGAAGGCCGCAACCCCGCCCGCCTTTAATTGAGCGAGGATCAGGGCGGCGTAGGCTAGCTGACCGCTCAGCCCCACCGTTAGAGTACTGACAATAAAGATCGCCAGCGAACCGGCGATCGCGCCGCCCACGTACTTCCAATCTCGACGCCAAAGAAAATAGACCACAAAAATTGCCGGTGTCATTTTTATTAGAATGATCAAACCAAGGATAAATCCTGCCCAAAAGCGACTACCTTTGCGAAGCAACAAATAACTTGCGGAGAAACAAAAGAAGATCAGCGCGGTGATGTTTCCGTGCCAGAGATTATCCAGTACCGGTTGAAAGGTTAGCCCAAGGAAAAAGAGCCAGGCGGTACGGAGGGTACTCAAACTGGCGTTACCACTCCAGGGACGTGCCCAAATTATCATTGCGATCGAGAAAACGCTGAGGAGCATGTTGATGACCAGCCACCATCGGGCGGCGGTATCAAACTCTAACGATGCGAAGGGGCGGAAGATCCAAGCGTAACCAGCGGGGTAGACCCATCCGGTTGCCACGGGGCTATCTGGAAAGAAATTCTGACGGAAAGCGTTTAGGTAGGGTTTAGAGCTGGTTGTGAATAAGCCCTCGGTGGAATCGGGAAGAAGTTGGTCCGGATGATCCTCAGCGAGCAATTGCCCCGCAACATAATATGGCGAGAAATCGATGGAAAAAACGGGATCACTAATGGCACTAACGCCATAATAGGCAAGGAACATCACCGCGAACGCGAGGAGCAGATAAGCACTCAAGTCTAGCGAAAGGCTGTTTATCTTCACCTGGTTGTCTTTTTTCATAAGTTGGTTCTTCCGATGTTGAAATGAAAGGAGGGTTGGTTTCTAATGATCCCTGATCGATCAACTCGGTGAGGAAACATCTTCTTGCTGATAAAAATGCAGGTTAATTCGCTTTAGGCCTTAACTCCCCGACAAGATAAATTGACCTTCTTTTTTCTCATTGGCATTGAATAAGGGAAAAACTAAATTCAGTGTAGCATATTCTTTCAGTCCTCGTATCCACGTCCTTCCTGCGCCGCAGTTAATTGAGAATGGGAAACACCCCTCACCCAACCAAATGGATCGGAGGCTGATAGGTTGACCTCCCCCTTTTTTTGAATAGCATTTCCGCGGTGTTCTTGAATCAGAAATTTTTGTCGAGAATGGAACGGGTATAGGCCGCGACCAAACGAGCGTGGCCAGGGCTGGGGGAAGATAAGTTGACGACCTCTTCGTTTGTTCGTTCTAAGGAACGAAGAATCTATAAAGCAATGTCTGAGGTTGCCTTGCCAAGCTTTTGCTCTAAAAGCCAGGCGGCGGTATCAAGGATGGATTCGCTGATGAGGCGGGGCTGGTAGTTTAAATCGCGGGTGGCTTTGCTGTGGCTGATATCGCAATTGCTTTGCAGCACCTCGATGGAATAGGGCGTGAAGC
>CAIRYE010000433.1 GCA_903882765.1 uncultured Anaerolineae bacterium | reverse complement strand
ATACTCGTCACTTTGTTTTTCAACCATATACAAACTGAGCAACAACAAAAACACCTGCAGCAGCACTTCAGATCCGGTATTGATGCTCGCGTAAAAAGGCTGCCAAACCAAAAAGAATACAACAAGGATCAAGGTGAAAAACCAAGATTCTTTTCGTTCCATTTTCATAAGGCTTAGCAAAACCACTCCAGCCAGTGAAAACTCCAACAGCATCAACCATATCGAGCCAGCGATCCCAAGATCTTGTATCCATGAGAATGGCAGCATTAGCAGCAGGTTCCAAAGTGGCAGGTGTAAATTGCGTAACCCCTCGGTAACACCGCCCTGCTGAATGATCAGCCTGGTTGAGTTTGCGTAGATTTCCGCTGAATAAGGTGAGAAACCATCGTAGATGAACCGCTGTAAGCTATTCCAGTTCAAAACAAAATCGGTCAACGCGAATCTTCCCACCAAGAAGGTGCTATTGAGGAAGAAGAACCCCGCAAGCCCTAAGGCGATCAGAGCGAAGAGGATCAGGTATTGCCAAATATCAGATTCGTTATCATTCATATCAATTAAATTTCCAGTATAAGTTTGCCAGTTTATCGTTCCGCGTCGATCACGAAACGATAGATCGGGCGAGTTGGTGAATACCGCGCTGCCTCAACAAAACCAGCTTTGCGAAACGCACCCGGAAGACCCGTAAAAACAAACGCGTCAGGCGATCGTCCGCCTTTCGCTTCTGTTGGGTATCCTTCCACTATATTACCACCCATTGTTTTTACATGGTCGATGCCAGCCAACAAAAGGGCAACGGTCACGCCCTTGTGACGATAGTTTTTTCGTGTAAAGAAACAGGTAACCGACCACACCAGTTGCTCATCGACCGGCTTTAGCACCCGAGAATGCGCCAATCTGTCGTAACTGCCTCGCGGTTCGATCGCCATCCACCCGACAGCTAGGTCACCGTCAAAGGCGATCAGCCCTGGAACTACACCGCTATCGACCCAGCCTTTTTGCGCCGCCTTAGCGTCATCACCAGCCAATGCCCTATACTCTCTCAGCGGAAGTTTCCAATAGGTACACCAACAGCCAGCGCAAGCCCCCTTCGGTCCAAAAAGGTCCTCAAAGGCAGGCCAGGTTGCCGCTGTTAATGCTTTGATCTCTAACAGATCAACCTCACGGAATGATCAGGTTCAATTTACCTGGGTGGATCTTGTACTCCACCTCGGTAGCCGCGAAGGAAAACAACTCGCCATCAGTATGCGCCGGCGAAGGATTTAGTAATTTGACCTTCAACCAAGAAGTATTGAACTCGAACATTCCTTCTGTCTCAACATAGCTGCCCTTGTCAGGGTTCATTGTCTTTGGTAATAAGGCGAACATGCCCCTTCGATTGGCGCGATAACCATACACAATGGTCAGTTTGCCGTCATCAAGCTTGGCGTGCGGCCCCATGTAAAAAATACCGCCCGAGCGTGGACCATTGCCCACGTACACCAACGAGGTTGGCCCGGTGTAACTGCCGGCATCCCATTCCATCTCAACATCCCACCTCGGCCGGTCCATGATCGCCATCACCGCCGCCACTAAGTACCGCGCGATACCCTTGATCCACATGATCTTGTTCTGGATGACCGTGACATAAGGCTCGAGCCCAAGGGCGCTATTGTTAGCGAAATAAATATCATTTGCTTGCCCAAGATCGATCGGCTTGGTTTTTCCGTCCTTCAAGACCTTAACCGAGGCAGCTAGGTCAAACGGCAGCCCGAATGCGTAGGCAAAATCGTTCGCCGTCCCCAATGGTATCACCCCCAAAGTGGGTAGCTTCTCCAACGGAACAGCATGCGCCATAGCATTCACGATCGCGCCGATCGTTCCATCCCCGCCGGCGGCGACAATGGTGGTGTACCCATCGGCGATCGCCTGCCGAGTAAGCTCGGGCAGGTGATCTTTATGCTCAGAGATCGAAAGATCATAGGCTACGTTGTGTTCTTTCAATGCCGCTTCTACAATCGCCCAGCGTTTTTGGGCATTCCAGCGGTTGCTAAATGGGTTGAGGATGATCTTAATGGTCATGTCGTTTTACCAAGCCTTTTCCAAGTTTCCTTTTTCATCTGCGCGAACGGGCTGCCATAACAAACAAACCAATTTCACGTCAATGTCCGTTTTCTTCGGAGCGATCTCAATGCTCTCAATTTCGTCGCTCGCCGAGATCAATTTACTTTCTAGGTTGGCGATCTCAGTTGTCAATTCTTCTTCCAGAGCATCGATGATCTGCTTGTAAGCATCCAATGTTTCCTCGGCGCGTTTCACATCCCCGCCCTGCTGCATCGAGCGGCTCACCCCGCGAATCGCGGTGCTCGCTCGCCCTAAGTTGGTTCGGCTGGCAACTTTACCCCCAGTGAACGCCCCTAACAAGGTAGCGCCAAAACTGATCGCGGTTTGCATTTTTGTGCTGTTCGCTTGGTCTTTTTCCCGCTCAATTGCCTGTTCGGCCTTACGTACCTTTTCTTCGGCGGCATTGATCTTGATCTCGTATTTTTTCCTCAGCGCCTCAATTTGCTCATCACGAGCCTCGCGCGAGGTCTGCTGAATGCGAAGTTTAAAATCTCGTTGTTCCTCGCCTTTTTTGCTATATTGGTCCGACTTTTTGTTATAAAAAAGGGAGTTGGATAAATTGCCGTAAGCCCACTTCACAACGTCTTTTTCCCATTCGCTAAACTTTTTCGCGTCGGTCAGGTCAGCCGGCAATTCAACAAAACCAATTCCATCTTCGGCCTTGGTTTCCAGATCCTTCACGTTGAAATCCAAGCGTTCAGCCTCATTCCAATCCACCGATATCACGCCGTCAGATACAGCGGCGGTGATGGAAAGGTTCTCGGTCTCCTCAAATTTCGATTTCACGTCCGCATAGCGAACATTCATATTGCTGTATAGCAATGGTTGGTAGCTTACACCTTCGGTTTTGCCGCGCACAGGTATGTAAAGCTGCTTGATGGCGGACGATAATGCCGGCGGTACGCTATTCGCCGCCCCGCCCAAAACTACCGTCTTAGCGCTGGCAGCCGATGCCTTTCCCGTTGCGGGGGTTGAACCTTGCCCCGTCTTTAAGGGATCCATCAACTTTTTGATCTGATTACGGGTTAGCGGCCCAGCTAAGTAGCTGAGGCACCAACGAGTTTGGAAGATGACCGGCGCGTT
>CAIRYE010000432.1 GCA_903882765.1 uncultured Anaerolineae bacterium | reverse complement strand
GCCCATCGCCCGCTCCATCATTCAATTGCACGGTGGCACCATCAGCGCCCGCAGCAGCCTCGGAAGAGGAAGTACCTTCACCATCACGTTGTAATACCGATTGAACAATAAGTCGGCAGTGATCGGCTGGGGTAGATTAGCACGCGATGGCGATTGGGTTGATTATGATACGGCCCGCGCGGCTTTGTGATAGGTTTGGTTTTGGTTGAACTTGCCCGCATTGGCGATTTGGATGGTTATGGTCCTCCCTTTCGGCTGGTGCGGGGTTTTCTCCTCGAGAGGAGGGCACCTCAGTTGGGTTCCGAGCTTTCTCCGCTCAACACGGGTTCCTCAGCTGAGGATAGAATTTTCTACGCGCAACAAGGGTACCTCAGTTGGGTTACGATTTTTCTACGCGCAACAAGTCAATCTAAGTTGAATTCCGAGTTTTCTCCGCTCGTCAAGAATTCCTCAGCAGAGGATGGAGTTTTCTCTAAGTGACATTCGATCCCAGTTGAGACAGCATTTCCCGCATCTTTCTGGCGTTTTTCAGCAGTCCCTCCCTTATCGTAAAACAACCTTGAAAATCAGCGATCCTATAACCCAAAAGGATTTCCATTATTGCCAAATATCGCCAAAACCCATTCCAACTCCCTCGTCCACCGCGCAAAATGCCCTAACCCAAACTATCCCCGCCGAAATACCTTCCAAAAGCTGGCAATAGATTGCCACTACCGACAATAACCCCCGCCAACCAAACCACAGCAACACAACGAGAACCTCCGCCCAATGTTGCCTAATTTTTTTCCGGTGTTACAATGGACTTTAGCCTAAGGAGAGAAATAAAATGCAAATGATCAAGCTATTCCCTGTTAGCGAAGTTCCGGCCGATAGCCGCAAGGTGGTTGAGGTGGGCGGTAAAAAAGTGATCGTGATCCATACCCAGGGGCAATTTTTTGTGGTGGAGAACAGCTGCCCGCATATGAACCTACCGCTGGAAAAAGGCAAGATCAGCGATGATTGCACCATCATCTGCCCCTTCCACCGCTCCGAGTTCGACCTAAAGACCGGCCACCCCCAAGCCTGGACGCCCTGGCCCCCCGTGATTGGCAAAGCGCTAGGCAGCCTAGCCAAAGAAAAATCGCTGCGTGTCTACACCAGCGAGATCCGCGATGGAGAGTTGTGGGTTTCGAGCGAACCAAAGAAATAAACACGTACAACGCCACCCAGTTCGGGTGGCGTTGTTTGTTATGGGGGGATGGAATACTTCAAAGGATATTGGTGATCAGATAGGCAATAATACCGCTGCAGAAAAATGAATGCGGTCTCAAAACAGGTGCGAAGAATAAAGCGCTATTATTTTACACAACAAACCATTCCTTCTTGCGAAGGGCAAACCAAAAAGAGTAATAAATACAGTTTTAATGAAGAGCAACAGAGAGTTCTGGCCTTATCGTTTTTTCTTTGGTTCATTCCCTAACGGTTGGTCTTTAACCGAAAATCCAGCGATGCTTCCAAAGGAGTACTGGGTAGCCAAAGGTTTTGGTGCTTTCTCAACTGCTATTGATTTTAGATAAGGAATTAGTTTTTGGGGGACTTTTACTAATTCAACGGGCAGCGGATTCGCTCCAAGTTTGATCAACTCAGAATTCCCCTCAGGCATCCTATCGTACACCAGTACAAATACCTTTGCCCACTCTTTTCGCAGGGCCTCGGTTGCGCCAGCCCAGGTGCCACCCTTCTTTAGGTCAGATGCCACTACAATGGCAAAATCAGACATCGCGTAAATCAGCTTGTTTCGCCCCATTGCGTTTCCTACATTAAAAGGCGCATTGGGGGAATACGGAGTGAGCAAGCATAATTCTTTGTTTCGTAAATTTGCTTGACGAACCCGCACTTCACGATCCAGGTCATTTGCCAAGAACCCAACTGAATAGCCTTTTTCCCCTATGCAGGCATTCATAGCCAGTGTATCCACCCCTTTTGCTCCGCCAGAAACCAAAACGTATCCAGAATTCGCGCAAGCGTTCCCAACTAACTGGGCAAATTTATTCCCCTCCTCGTCTACATTCCGTGAACCTACCACAGCGACAGAGGGTTGGTCTGTCCCCAACAAATGGATGTCACCTGAATAAAATAGAACGGCGGGGGCAGATTCTCGTAAACGCTCGCGCAGTTTTTGGGGATATTCTTTTTCGGCCCGGGTAACGATGGAAATACCCATCGCTTCCAACCGTTCCGCTTGGAAGCCAATGGATGCGCCGCGTTGCAGCAACCAAAACAGCCGGAGTGGGTCGAGGTTGGTGTTGCTGAAGTGTTCTTGCAGTTGTTCTAGCGAGAGATTGAGCAGGATCGCAGGGCGGTCTTGTTTTTCCACAAGCAAGCGTGCAACCAGATTATATTCCAAGAGCGTTAAAGGCTTGAATTCAGCCTGCGGGGTTAGCCCCAATTGTGAGGTTAGCATTAGTAATACTTGGGAATCGGTTGATAACATTAGGACCTCGAAGAGGATATGGCCAAAGCAAATGGGTACACAGCTGAACAGCCCTTTTGCTTTAACAAAGCGCCGGCGATGGCCATTGTCCAACCTGAATCAAGTATATCATCAACCAATAAGCACGCCCCCAACGGCACCTCTCCCGCCGAGGTAACCGAATTGGCCACGTTATTGGCTTGCATCACACTGTTTTGCATTGTTTTTTGTTCTGGGGCGTCGGCAGTGCGAGCTAACACTTCGTGGTAAGGAAGGTTAAGTCTCTGCGCTAATCGTTTGGCAAACCCACTGACTAAGTAAGGGTGTTTTTTGGAAGGAATGGAAGCTACCCACTGAATATTAGGCTGCCAAAAAGCTGTTATCGTATCCACGGCGGCGTTTAGCAGCGTCTCATCGAAAATACTAAACAAGTACTTACCATCCCTCACCAACTCCCCAAGGCCAGGTTCGCCATACACGCATAAGGCTCGACCCGGCTCGGTTCTCAACTCCTCCGTCAACTTAGGGATACCCTCAAGACGTATTCCGGGCGGGAAAACCTTCCTCGGTTCCAAGATGATGACCGCGCTGGAGACGAACTCTTCCGCTTGTGATAACAGATCGAGTGATACCTGATTAGAAAAACCCTTTCCCCTGCAATTAGCGCATTTTCCGCACAAGGTGTTGGTTTCGTCATCCAAGGCTTTTCCAAGGAATTGCATCAAACATTCTGTCGAGTTGACATACCGGATCATCTCATCATATTCGTCCCAGCGAGACTCGGTTACTTGTTTGATACGTTTATTGTTTGGTTCCCACGGATTTGGAGTTCTATAATACCCGCTCTTCCCCTCCTTGGCATAAACAATAGCCCCCTCTAGTTCAAGATGCTTTATGGCCTTCTCCAGGACGGTAAACCTAGCATTCACAAAAGGTTGCAATTGCCGCGTTCCCAAACCTGGGTTTTCCTCGATAGCAATCAATAACTCGGTCATTGTGGGGCTATTAACAAAAGCTGATTCGATGAAGTAGCGCAAAATGTTATCTTCGCGAGATGAATTCAGGATGATACCGTAGGATCTTTCAATGGCGCGCCCAGCCCGGCCCACCTGCTGATAATAAGCGATGACCGAACCTGGCCTTTGGTAATGGATGACAAAAGCGATATCAGGTTTGTCAAACCCCATACCGAGAGCAACCGTTGCCACCAAAATATCGATCTGGTTATTGAGGAACGCCTCTTCAAGAGCGGGCCTATCCATTGTGGCTTCATCACTGGCATGATAGGCTTCGGCATTGAAACCTTTATGCTTTAGCCAATCAGCCACCCGGTGGGTATCCCGTTGGGTAAGGCAATAGATGATGCCGTTGCCCTTAAATTTTGGCAGATTCTCGACAAGCCAAGCCAATTTTTCTGTATCATTTGAAAAATGCAGGTTCTGTAAACGAAGGGAATCTCTCCGCATCGAACCGCGCATAACGGTGAGGGTTTCCCCAAGTTGTGCTTGGATATCTGCCACCACACGGTTGTTGGCGGTAGCGGTGGTTGCCAGAACGGGAAAATTCGTTGGAAGTAGCTTGAGGATGCGGACGATGCGTTGGTAATCCGGCCGAAAATCGTGGCCCCAATCCGAGATGCAATGGGCTTCATCGATCACCAGGAGACCGATTTTCCCTTGCATAGCGGGTAATAATACGTCTACAAACTCAGGGTTGGCCAACCTCTCAGGTGAGATAAGCAGCACATCGCATTCATCGGTTTGAATCGCCTGTTGAACATCACCCCATTCCTCCTTGTTGCCGCTGTGGATCGTTTTGGCGCGAATACCGATCTTTTCGGCGGAGAGTATCTGATTTCGCATGAGCGAGAGCAATGGGCTGATAATGATGGTGAGACCGTATCCCTGGGTTCGCAGGATCTTTGTCGCGAGGAAATATACCATGCTCTTTCCCCACCCTGTAGCCTGTACCACCAAGGCGCGTTTTCGTTGGATAGCGATCACTTCAATGGCCTCCCACTGGTCTTGGCGAAATTCAGCGTTGGGGCCAATCATTTGCTTGAGGTAAGTAATCGCAACTTGTTTTTGCTGGTCCATCAAAACCTCCCTATAGATTGGAGAAAGGTAAATTCAACAAAAAATGAACTAAGCAAATTATAGTATGCTTGCCGCAATAAATAAAGTAGTGTACCTTGATGGGTTCCCAGACATTCCCATTAACCCCCACCAGGGCTGCCTTTCGGCAGCCCTGGTGTTTTGGAAGGAGTACTCTGCTAATTCGCTAGCAGTGCTTTCATTTGGTTGTAGATCATGCCCGTGGCGCGTTTGGGGTTGAGGCGGTACATGATGTCCATCATCTTGGAATCGGAGCCTACGTGCACGCTGTATTTGTCTTGTTCTATGGCATCGATCATGATCTCGGCTGCCACAACGGGGTCGAGCATTTTAAAGGTGGAGTGCTTGGCCTGTTCATCAGCGGCGGCTTGGGTGATGATGCCGCTGTTCACGCTGATGTTGGTGCCGATCGCGCCGGGGTAGATCACGGTTACCTTAACATTGGTATCGAGCAGCTCGGCGTACAAGCCTTCGGTCATTAGTTTAACGGCGGCTTTGGTAGCTCCATAAATGGTTTGTCCGGGTACGGGTAAAAATCCGCCCATGCTGGATACGTTGGCGATGTGCGCTACCGGACGTTTTAGCAGTTCCGGTAAAAACGCTTTTACCATATACAGCGGGCCATAAAGGTTGACGTTCATCACAAAATCGATCTTATCGTAGGGCAGGTCTTGTAGTTTGAGGAAGGGCTGGATGACGCCGGCGTTGTTGATGATGCCATCTACCGCGCCAAAACGGGCGATCACCTGAGCGGGCAGGGCTTCCACTTGTTCTTTTTTGGTGATATCGACCACACACAGGGTGAGGTTGCTGCCCAATTTTCCTGCCAGACGGGCGGTTTCATTCAGGGCTTCTTCGTTGATATCTACCGCGGCAACCATCGCGCCTTTGGCAAGCAGGTTCAAAACCATCTCACGTCCCATACCGTTTCCACCACCGGTTACCACGATCACTTTATCTTTAACTTTCATGATATTTTCTCCTAATTATGCGCCGAGGGAGATCCTCTTTGCTGAATGTATTTGTGAAATTTTTCACTATCTAAGAGTATTATAGCTTACCCCTCCTCTAATGGGGCTAAACATTTTGGTTGATTTTTTCTTCACCTTTATGATTATGGTTTTTAGGGCAGTATCAAATCGTATTTTTGGCCTATACCTCACTGGTGGATGCCGCGCGAGTGACTCTACCCCTTCGTTGGAGAAACGATCGCGTAGTCTTCCCTAATCACCACCCACAATTTCGGCATGCGAGTGGCCTTTAATACAATGTGGCTTACACTGGGAATTGGGAACAGGATGAATTTTTGCGAGAGAGGTTAGATACTGAGATGCGTTGGGGCACTGCCAAGTTGCAACCACGTACATTATCACCATTTGAAGCTAAAATTTGACCTCAACGGCGCGGAGCCCTGCCTAAATCCCCAAACCTATACCGCCGACTTAGGTTTTGGTTATGGAACTTCGAGATGGAAATTGTTCGATAGGAAGGGTATTAGTGCAAGAATGATCGATCCAGCACTAAGCCGAAGGAAAGCTCAACCATCCCTGCTGGGATGCTTTGAGCGAATTACGATGATGGCGAGGGGGAAGCCACGTATCATAAGGACGCTTAGATCAATCTATTATTGGTTTTTCTAGTAAGTCGGTGATGCCCAGAATTTCTTCGTAATCGGCTAAGAGGGCATTGGCGCGCTGGGCAAACTCATCCCCTAGGCCGGCCAAGCCAGGGGCCGGCGCGGTTCCTTCCAGAAGGGCAACCAGCTGTTCTCGAAAGTTAGTGGAGCTGGATGGGGGTAAGCGCACCTTCAGCCAATCGATCTGTTCCTTTATGACAGCGATCGTTCCCAACGCCGCGGGCAAGGTAACATCG
>CAIRYE010000431.1 GCA_903882765.1 uncultured Anaerolineae bacterium | reverse complement strand
GAATCTACCTCTATACCTCCAATAAAATCCTCTTCAGGGATAGAAGAAACAAAAATTCATTCCGACACCTCAGAATTTGTGGCGATCCCGCGCAATAATTTCACAGTTCCCAAAAGGGTTGAGCAGTTCGACCCGAATGCGACTCTTGTTTCCACGATGGTTACTACCACGCCAACAAGACGACCAAAAAACGAAAAGAAACGCACTGCTAACAAGCCAAGTCCGAAATTACCCAAAAGCTGCCTCACCAACGGCATGATCGTTGCGCTTTTTGGGTTGATCCTAGCCCTCCTTCTCGGCTCTATTGCCGCGGTAGTAGGCTATTTTGTGATCGCGACCACTTTACCCTCCGTGGATGATTTGAAAACGCGATCCGCCCAATTTGAGACAACCCGTATTCTTGATCGCAACGGCAACACCCTATACGAGATCCTCGATCCCAACGCCGGCCGACGTACTTACGTCAAGCTTTCTGAGATCTCTCCGATGTTGGTAGCCGCCACCATCGCTACCGAGGATAAGGAGTTCTACAATCACCCCGGTTTTGATCCTACCGCAATTCTTCAGGCGTTATGGACCAACGTTACCTCCCAGGGAAACGGTCCGGGGGCATCCACCATCACCCAACAACTGGCGCGCGCTTTACTGCTATCACCCGAAGAACGCGTTCAACGCAGCTATTTGCGCAAGGTGCGCGAGATCATTCTCGCCGCTGAAATTACCCGGCAATACAGCAAAGATGAGATCTTAGAGCTTTACCTAAACGAGATCTATTACGGCAACCTTGCCTATGGCATTGAAGCAGCCGCGGTAACCTACTTTGGCAACGCGATCGATGGGCAGGTTACTGAATTCAACCCCCAAGGGACGCAACCGAATGGCCGCCTCTCAGATGACCTCAATTTGGCGCAGGCTGGCTTTCTGGCTGGCTTGCCGCAATCTCCCGCGGTCTATGATATTTACACCAACCGCGACCTAACTTTGGCAAGAGATCGCGATGTTTTGTCGCTGATGTATTTGCTCAGTTCTGAGAAGGATTGTATCTTTGTAAGCAATTGGACGGAAAAAGTGTGTGTTAGCATGGACCTCGCACTAAATGCCTCTAACACCATTGAGAATTACGTCTTCCCTACCCCAGATGTAACCATGCGATATCCGCACTGGGTCAATTACATCCGCTCTCAGTTAGAAGCTCAATTCGATGCCCAAACCATTTATCGCTCCGGATTCACGGTTACTACAACGCTTGATTCCACCATGCAGGATATTGCTCAACGCAGTGTTAGCGACCAAGTTGCCACACTCTACGATAACAACGCCAGAAATGGCGCGCTCGTTGCCATAAAACCCAGCTCGGGCGAGATCTTGGCAATGGTTGGTTCCGCTGATTTCAACAACGACTCCATCCAGGGTCAGATCAACATGGCCACCTCTGAAACACGCCAGCCGGGTTCCTCCATCAAACCCTTCACGTATTTAGCGGCCTTTGAAAAAGGTTGGACCCCCGCCACGCTCATTTGGGATGTCCCGACCAAGTTCCCCCCTTCTGGCGACCCTAATGATTCCAGCGACCCATACGAACCGGTCAATTACGATGGTGAATTTCATGGCCCTGTAACTGTACGCGCCGCGTTGGCAAATTCCTATAATATCCCCGCTGTTAAAGCCTTGCAATTTGTCGGAATTTATGACGATGTCAATACCCCTGAGAAGGAAGGGTTGATCGGAATGTCACAGCGGCTTGGCATTACAACCTTTACCCGAAATGATTATGGCCTTGCGCTTACTTTGGGCGGCGGCGAAGTGAGTTTGCTGCAAATGACCGAGGCATACTCGGTGTTGGCGAACAAAGGCGCCAAACAACCCACCGTTTCCATCCTAAAAATTTCCGACCACCTCGGCAATGTGATTTACGAATATCAGGCAACCCCCAGCGAACAGATCCTTGGGGCTGAGAATGTGTACCTGATCACTTCGATCCTATCTGATTATCAAGCAAGGCAGCCGATGTTTGGCAGCAACCCTGTCATCAACCTGCCGTTTTACACTCCCGTCGCCGCAAAAACAGGTACCACCAATGACTATCGCGATAATTGGACCATGGGCTACAGCCCAGATATCGCGGTTGGAGTTTGGGTGGGCAACGCGGACTATAGCGAAATGATCAACTCCACCGGCCTTACCGGTGCGGGGCCAATTTGGGCGAACTTTATGACCCAAGCGATTCCGATCTTAACCGGCGCGGAGCCAACAGCTTTTGAACGCCCCGCCGGCATCGTAGATCGAGTGATCTGCAAAATATCCGGCGCTGAACCTTCAAAATGGTGCCCCGAAGAAACAACCGAGGTCTTCGCGTCCAACAACCTGCCGGCGAAATCCGAAGATGACCTTTGGAAAAAAGTAGTGATCGACAAATGGACCGGACT
>CAIRYE010000430.1 GCA_903882765.1 uncultured Anaerolineae bacterium | reverse complement strand
GCCCCCACCACACTCACCTTCATTCCGCTGCTACCTGAAATAGCGGGTTTTCCTCAAAGAGAAAAACCACCAGCTGCTCCCCAATTATCAGCCTACTATAAGCTTCCAATTCAAAAGCCGCCCACTCCCAGCGGCTTCTTTCAAATCGGCGTTTCCGTCGGCTGGAATGCCTAATTGAGCCAGGCAGTAGTCAACTTCATTTTGGATACTCACAAAGAGGTGATGCAAAATTTGAGCTAGCCCGAAGAGAGCCAGCTATAACTCGGGGCGTAAACACCAACCCATGCTCAACCGCTTGTTATAAATCCCTTTTTCCAAGGCACTTTCCATAAATGACGGATAGTCCATTCGCGATTTGACAAATCCGAGCAAATAAGCGCTTTTGAAAAACCCCTCGCGAATCCGAAAAACCTATCATTTTTGTAAAGTTGTCTGTGTTGATTTGGGAGTTATTATTTGGTAAAATAGGCTTATTATCATTAAATTCAAAGGAGAATACATGGAAAAACAAACTTGGCAAGCCCCTGAACTCAAAGAACTCCCCCTCGAACAAACACAGGGCGGTTCTATTGTCACCCCTTCTGAAAATGCAACTTATCAGTTTACTATTAGCATCCCATAATTAAATATCCTCAACAAACAAAAGATAGGGGCGTTTTGCCCCTATCTTTATTTACTTCCCAATATCCCCTTGCCAACGTACTGTTTCAGGTTGGTTCCCTCCCGATCTTTTATCCAAGATAATTTCCTTTTTCCATCCATTCAGTATTCCGAATTCCATTTTTCGTTTATAATTTTAGCCATATTTTGAACAAGGTAGAAAAAGGGACCTCCTTCTCAGGTGGTGACCCTAAAGGGGAGGTGACATTTTTGGGATCCCCGCCTGCCACCACTGATTCAAATTGTTCGCTCATTAGCTAGTAGACACTAAAAAAGGAAACCATTTTATGGATCAACCATCCCCCACCCAAACCTACTGCCAAAAAGAGGGCATCCTGTTCAACAAGATCGATGCCGACCTAGTGTTGATGGAACCCGCTTCCGGAAAATATTTCCACATCAACGCCATCGGCGCTCGCATCTGGGAACTGATCGCCACCCCGCGATCCTTCGAATCCATCATCGCCACCCTTCTTTCTGAGTACGAAGTTTCGCGCGAGCAATGCGAAGCGGAAGTCACTCCCTTTTTACAGAATGCCGCCAGCAAAGGCTTCGTTACCAACGTTGGGGAGTGATCCCCTCCCCTTGCGACAAAAGCTTCCCTTATTCTTGGAAGCTTTTTTTTGGATGGCCATCTACCGTGCCCGCATCCATTTACGCCCCTTCGAACAGGTGGTGGCATCCTTTCCCCAAATATCCCCCGCCACCTCTAACCAAGTACATTTAGAAAACCAGCTTTTTTGGGCGCTCAGTTCGGTAGAACGGCACATCCCACTGCTGCCCAACTGTTTCTCGCTCTCTTGCGCCGGCATGCGTATGGCGCTGCGGCGCTGCCTGCCTACCGAGGTCATCCTCGGCATCCGCAACACCCCCGAGGGCTTAAAAGCCCATGCCTGGCTAAAAACGGATCAGCGCATCCTTAGCGGCGCTAAGAACCACCGCACCTTCACCGTCACCGCCATCATCCGCCCAGGCGAGCTCATCACCCAGCTGCCCGCCCAAACCACCCTGCCCAACGGCACCACCCAGTTCATCGAAGAGGAAAAGAAATGAGCGCCATCGCCGGCATCATCGCCAACGCCCCACAACCCCAGCTGCAAGCCTGGCTTAGCGCCATCCTTGGCGGGATGAGCGAGTACCGCTCACTAGGGCCCGAACAGCTTACCTACAGCCCCGGCGCCGCCTTCGGCAGCATTGGCGAAAACGCTAACACCTGGCAAGCCGAGAGCCTTTTGTGTGCCTCCGCCCAGCGCCTAACCGCCAGCGACCTGCGCCTGCTATCCGATCAGTTTCGCCTGCCCCAGCAGCCCCCCCAATGGCAGAGCATCCTCCCGCCGCTCTATCGTAAAATGGGCGATCACTTGGGCAGCGCGCTCTACGGCGATTTTGCTCTAGCGGTTTGGAACCCCGCCAAACACCAGCTGCTGCTCACCCGCGATAGCAGCGGCATCAAACCGCTCTTCTATGCCCTTCTGCCCCAGCAAAACGGCATCGCCTTTGCCAGCAGCGTCAAAGCCTTGCTAGCGTTGCCCATCCTGCGCCCCGAAGTAGACCTAGATGAAATAGCCAAAAAATTGGTGTATAACGGTAACTCCAGCCTGCGCAAGACCCATTTCAAGAATATCCACATCTTGCCCCCGGGCAGCAGCCTCACCTTCGAAAACGACATCCTCCGCGAAAATACCTTTTGGAAATTCGATGC
>CAIRYE010000429.1 GCA_903882765.1 uncultured Anaerolineae bacterium | reverse complement strand
CCCCTTTGGAAACATCATAAAACCGTGGAATGAGGTTGATCAGGGAGGTTTTACCCGATCCTGTGGAACCTATTAGGGCTACAACTTGATTCTCTGTTACTTTAAGATCGATGTTGTGCAAGGAGTCGGAAGTTTCATATTTATAAACCAGCGAAACATCCCTAAATTCGATCTCACCGCGAAGGTCTTTCGCGCTAGCGGCATTATTAGGGGACCGGATTTCGGGAACAAGGTCGAGGATCTCCCAAACGCGCTGAGCCCCGGCTGCTGCCTCGCCGCTGGCATTTACCAACCAGGTAAGCTGTTGCACAGGCGCTGCCAATAAAAGGAGAAGAGCATTGAAGGCAACCAAGGTACCGATGGTAAGCTCACCCCGCAGCACTTGCTGGCCACCAAACCAAAGTAATAAGATAGTGGACAGCGTTACTAACCATTGACCTGTCGGGAATAATTTTCCCCAGTTGGAGATAACTTCCATTCGGGCGTTGAAATAATCTCGATTGGAATTATCAAATCGTTTGATCTCAAACTCTTCCCGCGCGAAAGCCCGAACAACCTGCGCGCCAGTTACATTTTCTTGTAAAGTAGTAGAAAGCGCGCCAAGAGCGCTATCCACTTTATAGAATAAGCGCGTGATACGATTGCCAAAATCAAAGGCTAAAAACACCAATGGTATCAAGGGCAAAAGAGCGATGATACCCAAGGTTAGGTTATCCAGAAACATCATGGTAGTAATTCCCACACCAAAGATCAACAACTGAGCCCATTCGATGATACTGCTCCCAGAAAACTCTTGGATAGATCGAACATCTTCGATACAACGTGATATCAATTGTCCGGTTTGGGTATGGTCATGAAAAGAAAAAGGGAGATTTTGGATGCGATCATACAAGGCGTTGCGCAGATCGTATCCCACTCTAGCACCGATCCACTGTGCTAGGTATCGCTGAAACAAACTTAGCAAAGCGCCAACCGCCCCAACCGAAAACAGGATGAGAGCGTATCGTCCAATTGCCGCGGTATTTCCAGAGGAAATACCTTCGTCAATGACCCTTTTGATGATCTGTGGGATGATGAGCGAAATAAATGAAATACCCAATAAGAGTAGAAGGTTGGCGATTACTTGCTTGATATAAGGTCGTAAAAAATAGTTTATTCGAAGGAGTTGTTTGATCATTCCATTATTCATTCTAAATCATAAATAAGCTTATGATGCGATATATTTGCTCGAAATCTTCATTCCCTCTATACTACTAATAATTGACCAATCAACTTTAGGAGATCACCCGATGGATAACCTCCGTAGCTTACTTTCTATTTCCAAAGACCGGCTAGAAGAGATCAACGCTATCTTTTTTGACCCAAGTTCACGATTTATAAATGACTTTTTTAACGTTGTTAGCAAATATGGCAGCCCTGAAGAGATCAACAAAAAGCATACAGAATCTCGCCGATTCTTAAACCTATTAAAAAAGATCGAGGTTCGAAACCCAGAGAATGTGAAAGACATACGCTGGCTCATGGAGCACAAAGAAAAAGGCTCCTTCATTTCTATCGGGGATTATCGCAAAAGTGTACTTGGTGATGGCAGACATACTTTTAACGAAGAGAGCGCAGTTACCCTTGAGGTTTCTGCCTTGCAATACTTTTCCTGGATCCGGGAAGTCTGCGAGGATGCCATTTTTAAGAAAACACTCATCCCAGCTCGGTTCATTGCCGTTCGAAATATGAAAGAATCAGAGAACGATGGCGACCTGCCGGCCATCATCGCCGCCATGGATATCATAGGGGCAAGCTTTGTTGAAACCCTCGATACAAAAGGTACGGATGGGTCAAACATCCATCTCAATGGGCCTGAAACGATCACGGGGTATTTTGGCGGGATCGGCCAACCAAACGAACACGCCCTAAAGTGGTTGGACGAATTTCTCTATTACTACACCAATTATGGCGTTCAACACGTGCTCAACTTTAACGCCGGTACGATCCTTTTAGCATTTATGCTTTACAAGATCGGGGTGAATATTCAGTTCAAGATCTCTGTCTTCTTCGGCAGCGATAACCCTTACAGTGCATTTTGGATCATGATGATGGCGAAATTATTCACCCGCTCTGATGGCAGCACGCCATTAGTGGGATTCAATTGGTCCAATTCGATCAACAATGAAACCATGTTGATCAGCAGCCAATTTCGCCGGCAATTATCGTTTGAAAACGAGATCCGCTTTGAACACCATATTACCGAAACATGGAAATCGATCGTCAAACAACCCTATAATCGCCGAACGGAGCTGCTGAATGTAGCCCCGCTTGTGCCAAACATCGCAGCCAAACACGAAGGCGGCGACCCAGAGGTGGAACAAACGCGCAATCATCCATCCGATATTCTGGATTACTTTCGCGAACGAGATGAAGTGGTGGCAAGCGGAAACTGGGAAGACATGTTGCTCAATTTCAAAGATAAGATCGAGGCTGCCAACCAAACTGCCCGTGCTCTTACTACACATAAGATAGCTTTTGTAGCAGCCAAGAATTTACACCGCTAATCGGTCAAATCAAGAACTTAAGGTTAATCTACACCTAGCATTTTCTTTATCCCCGGGGCTACATCCATAATTGACTTTGCTCCGTGAAACGATTTTCTACTTTTTCTATTTCCAATTAATAGCAAAGGTACTTTATTCATTGTGTGCCTGCGGGTTGCAAGATCTTCAATATTGCCATGATCAGATGTAACCAAAATCAGGTCGCTCTCCCCCATTGTCTGGGCGATGCCATCGATCATTTGGTCGATCTCAAGCAAGATCTTTTTTGCTTCTCCCATATCTTGGCGATGACCAGCATAATCCGTCAGCCAATATTCAAAAAACACCAGATCATCCTCTCTCCATCGTTGCGCCATTTCCGCCCCCGCGCCAAATGGAGTTTTTATGGGCAGTTCTTCAATCTTGAAAAATTCTTTCCACCCCATCCCCGTAATATCTGCGCTCATCGCAGATCCATCCACTAAATGCTGCGTAGTCAGTAAAGAGATTCCTGAATTCGTCGCCGCTAAGGGGAACGAGGAGTACAGGTGTTTGCCTGATTCGATCGTATCAAAATACTGTTGTGGGTAGGCATTGATAAAGGATACTTTTTTTCCCGATGCGATCAAGTCGCCAAACAAACCTCCATTGATAAGAAAACTGGCGGTCTTCGCGTCAGGTTTTGGACCGTAATGGTAGCCAATAGCTTGGGGTATGTTGATTCCGGTCAACAATACCGCTTGTCCGGTAGCTGATTGCGGAAAGCCATCCACCCCGAGTGACGCGTCCAATGGAAATAACGAAGCCCGCTCGGTTTCGATCGAATTTTCCATCTGAAACATCCCCACCCCACCGAGGATACCCTGCAAAGTGGGAAGAGTTTGTGCGGCAAAAGGGTTAATGGCGGGTTCATTTAAGCCAAGCCCGACCCCATCTAAAAATAAATAAAAAATTGTCATCGGTTTCCTTAATCCAGTAAAAATTCATTTTGTGACAAATGTGTTACATATTAAACTTTGACATTCTTTACGGCTTAAAATAGAATAAACTTCAATAAGTGTAACAAAATATTTCATCTAGAGGAGTAGGTCTCCATGAAAGAGTATTCAACTGAGT
>CAIRYE010000428.1 GCA_903882765.1 uncultured Anaerolineae bacterium | reverse complement strand
TCTTTTTCGCTCATTGTCGTTAGTTTGTCCACTTCTTGTCACCTCTGTTGGTGACATTTTAACTTTGGTAAAAGGGGACATTCTTACTTTGGTTTAACATTCGGGAGGTTTTTTCTTGACACAATGTACCCCGTATGATAAAATATTCGTCGCTTAACAAATGACTCCGTGGTGTAGCGGCTAACATGCGGCCCTGTCAAGGCCGAGATCGCGGGTTCGAACCCCGTCGGGGTCGCAGAAAATCTGTGGCACAAAAAATCTGGTTGTCAGTGAAATAATTCAATGACAACCAGATTTTTTTTATTCATCACACCCAAGCCTGAGTAAACATAACCATAAAAAGTAGAACCAAGTTTGGAAAAGGCTGTCAGTGTTTTTTTCCAAGCACAATCCGTAGATTTTTTTCTCACCTCTCTATTCCATTTCAATCACTTTCTTCACTATCCAATACTCACTTCAAGGTTAAAGAATTGCTATGAAAAATTATTATTTAATTACCATTTTTGACAATTCCTTAGTGCTTTAATAAGTTGATTCCAGATTTGAACTAATTGAAGGTTGATCAAAATAATGGTTGTTGAATATAAATTAACCTCACCAAAATCCATCCATAAATAAGAAGAATGTAGAATTTCATTTGAGCTTACCTTACAATAAGATGGTTTTTCCAATCGGGAAAATTATTGTAATGGGGCATAAGATCACGTTCCGTTAACTTCAAGCCATCATCCAGTAAATCTAATCAAATATAAACAATTCTTCCTACTTCTGATATGTCATGATTTTAGGCAGGAAATTTGTGATATTTTTCCTATTGACATTGTATTATCGTTCTTGTAATATTATGTTACCGGTCACGTGACCGGTAACATTGAAGGGCTAATCGGATTAATATGACAGGTAAGCGGCCGACCATTCGTGATGTAGCTAGACAAGCTGGTGTTTCTCACCAGACTGTTTCACGTGTCATAAATCAAAAGGAAGATGTCCTTCCTTCTACCCGTGCTTCGGTTGAATCTGCCATCGAACAACTGGGCTATACCCCCAACGCGATCGCTCGCTCAATGGCGCGCGGCCAAACCCACACCTTAGCATGTATTTCCCCTAATCTCACTGACTTTACTTTTGCCAGCGTCATTGAAGGCGCTGAAGTTGAAGCTCGTAAACATGACTATTTTCTACTTTCTTCATCCGCCTCTGACCCTAACGCCTTTCGCGCTCTGGTAAATGAGTTAGTGGGACATCGTCGTGTTGATGGATTGATCGTCATTAACCCATATGCTGATAGTAGGTATGAGTTCATTCCACAAAATTTCCCATTGGTTTTTGTGGGTGCGAGTGCTCATGAAAAAGATATTTGCTCAGTCTCGTTGGATGATGAAAAAGTGGCTTTTGACGCAACCAACCACCTCATCCTGCTCGGCCATAAAAAAATTGCTTTGGTCACCGGTCCAATGGAAGAGGACTGCTCGAAAGACCGAACCGAAGGCTATCGTCGCGCGTTATCAGAAGCGAAAATAGCCTTTGACCCAACGATGGTTATAGAAGGAGATTGGTCTGCGACTTCAGGGCAGACCGCCCTTCTTTCCTTTATTGAACAAGGTAGGATCCCCACCGCAGTATTTGCTCAAAATGACCGTATGGCCATGGGTGTGCTACGTGCTGCAAGGGATGCCAACCTACAAGTTCCATCACAACTGGCTGTCATGGGGGTCGATGATATGCCACTTTCTTCTTACTTTGATCCCCCACTCACCACAATGCAACAGGATATTCCCCTTATTGGACAAGAGGCAACTCGCATGTTACTGGACATAATTCAAAAGAAAAATCCAGCGGTACGAGAGTTGAAATTATCCGCAAAACTGGTTACGCGGCGATCCACCACAAAAAAAGGAGGTGATTGACTTCAGGATACTAATATAACGACGCAATATTGTGCTTATCAACCAATCTTTCAAATATTTTATGGAGAAGAAGAATGAATAAGAATTTGCTTTTCAAAGTTTTAAGTCTTTTGTTAGTAGCGTCTTTTGCATTAACCGCTTGCGCGCCTGCCGCACCCACCGAAGCTCCCGCAGCTGAAGTACCTGCTGTTGAAGCCCCCGTTGCCACTGAAGTTGTTGCCGCACCGATGGAAGATGTTGCCATTCGTTGGCGTACCCGCCCTGACAATCAGGAAGAAATTGATGTTTATACCAAGATCAGTGGCGAATTAGATACTCAATTAGAAGGTATCACTTTGACCTATGAACCAGGTGGTACTGAAAGTGCTAATTACCAAGATCAACTCAAGACCGAAGTTGCCGCTGGCACCGCTCCTGATGTTTTCTGGATTCCAGGAACTGATGTTGCCGATTTTGCTACCCGTGGTTTGATCTTGAATGTTTCTGATTTAGCTGCCGCTACCGAGGGCTATAAAGCCGATGACTTTTACGCTGGCCCAATGTACCACCTCACTTACAACCCCGAAACTGCCGCCTCTGGCGCAGATTCTGGCGCTCTTTGGGGTCTCCCCCGCGATGTGTCCACTTTTGCTCTCTATTTGAACTTGGACCTCATCAACGAAGCCGGTGCTCCTGATCCCCGTGAACTTGCCAAAGAAGGCAAATGGACCTGGGAAGCTTTCTTGGATGTAGCTCAGAAGACTCGTGCACTTGGTTCTGATGTTTATGGTTATGGCGCTAGCGCTTGGTGGGGACCTTATGGCGTTTGGCTGAATGCCGCCGGCGGTGGTTTCTATAACGCTGACCGCACCTCCTGTGCTTTGAATACCCCCGAATCCCTCGCCGGGCTTGATTTCCAACGCTCCTTATATCAAGACCACGATGTAGCCACTCCTTACGGCGAAGATCCTGAACCTGTCTTCCGTGCTGGTAATGTCGCTATGTTCCAAAATGGTCGTTGGGCTACCCCCGGCGTCCGCACCGTTGATTTCAACTGGGACGTTGTTGAATTACCAAAGGGACCAAGTGGTACCGCTGGTAACTGGCTCTTCTGGGGCGCTTATGTGATCAATGCCAAGACCGAACATCCTGCTGAAGCTTGGGCCCTTGTACAGGCTTTGACCACCGCTCAGACCCAGGGCCAGATCTCTGCCCTCGGCGCCAATATTCCTAGCCGTGTAAGCCAGGAAGCTCTCGATGCTTTCCTCACCTTTACCCCCCCAACCAACAACCAGGCTTTCTTAAACGGTATCGCTGCTGACGCGAATCCCACTGCAGAAGGTCCATTATGGGCTGGCTCATGGCCTGAATTCTCCAAGGTTATGGATCCCGCTGTACAGGGCGTCCTAACTGGCGCGACTACCGTAGAAGCTTTTGGCGCGACGATCTGCGACGAAGCGAACAAGGTGTTTGTTAAGTAAGGTATAAAATAAAAATTGAGGGACTGACAAAATCGGTCCCTCAATTTTTTTCTAAATAAGAATAAAATGAATATATCGTTTTAATTAAACTGCCCTACCGATCAACATTTCTAAGAGGTGTGTATGGTAATTAATCCAAGAACTGAATTTCTGCTGAAAATTTCAATGGTTTGGCGCGGGATCTTTTCTTTGCTAACTTTTGGGGTTGTAATTGCCCTATGGTCAGGCATCCTGACTTCTGAACTAGCGCTTTGGCTAAAAATTCTCCTTACTGTCATTCTCATTACCGCCTCTATTTTTAGCGCTATTGGCGCTGGCCAAATTTACCGTCGCGAACATAGCGGCAGAATGATCTCCTTGGTCATTGATTATCTTGCATTTGTTGCATGTAGCATCATCGCCCTCAATACCGGAGAGGTGTTTATTGGTATCGATGCCCTAGGCGAAACATTCGCTAGCGGGCTTCCCTATCTTGGAATTGTGGCAATGGGATATTTTCTTGGTGTTATTGACGAATACTATACCCAGAAAAAACAACTATGGGGTGAATCCAGTTTGAAAGTAGTAAGCCGTTGGGTTATGCTTGGCGGTTTTGTTCTTTTCATATTTCAAGTCGGCGCGATCGACGGTATCCTTTATTTTCTAAACAAACTCACCCAACCTTTAGGTATTCTCAGCGTCGCTGGAATTGCCCTATTTGGATTTTTTATGTGGGCGATCGGCAGAAGCGAATCCGCAGTTGCTATGCATAGCAAAACAAATCATGAGCAAATTTTAAGCGGATGGTTATTTTTATCTCCCAACTTGCTTGGGTTTCTCATATTTTTTGCCGGACCATTAGTGCTATCGCTTTATTTTTCATTTACTGATTCTGATGCTTTTTCAACACCAAACTGGGTTGGTTTTGCGAATTACGCGAAGATATTAAATATTCAACTTGTTTCCTTAGCTTATCCTGAACAATTGGCTAAAGAAGTAGTTAATATTTCTGTTTACGACGAAGTCGGCCGTTTTACCTTCGGAAACAGTGGAATTTTGTTTGCTGCGGCTGATAAATACTTCTGGATCGCGCTCCGCAACACGTTATCTTTTGTTTTCCTTGCGGTTCCGCTTAGCGTATTCCCAGCTTTGGTTTTGTCAAACATTTTAAATAGCAAACTTCCAGGCATGAAGTTTTATCGAGCGCTTTATTTTATGCCAAGCATTGCCGCTATCGTAGGGATCTCCTTGGTATGGCAGTGGCTTTATAACGCGACCATTGGTTATATAAATTATTTCATTACCCTTGGTATTGAGTTTTGGAACAATCTTTTCAACTTAGCGATCATTGATCCAAAGATCCAATGGGTTTCAGATGAAAAAACCGCTCTCTTAGCGGTTGTGTTAATTGCAGCTTGGCAAACAATGGGTTTTAATACGGTTTTATTTCTCGCCGGCCTGCAAAATATCCCTGGTGAACTCTACGAAGCCGCTACTGTAGATGGGGCTGGAAATTGGGATAAATTCTGGAACATTACCTTGCCAATGCTTGCCCCCACTACCTTTTTTGTAGTTTCAACGACAACCATTCAAGCGATGCAAGTCTTTGAGCAAGTCTTCATTTTGATGAATCCCCCTGAGGGACCGAATAACTCTACGATCACATTGGTACTCTACTTATATCGAAATGGTTTCCAAAACTTTAAACAAGGATACGCTTCGGCGATAGCCTGGGTACTATTTATTGTCATTTTTGGGCTAACACTGGTTCAATTCCAACAACAACGCAAATCAAGCATCTATGAAAGCTAAGCCGGAGATACCATGAAAATCAAATCCTACCGCTTTCAACAGTTTTTTTCCAAATTTTCTGTTTATTTCATTCTCACCTTTTTCGCCCTGGTAATGATCTTTCCATTTTTATATATGGTGGCGACATCGCTAAAAATTCCCTCGGACACTTTCAGGTACCCTCCCCGAATGCTTCCGCAAGATCCCGCTTCCATAACAATGACTGGTTACGAAAAACCGCTACCGCTTTACTTTGTTGAAATAAATGGGCAAAAGGAGAAATATGCCCTCGCAAAAAGCAATATCAAAATCGGTACCTTTGCGCCTCCAAATGATGTAACAAAAACAATTGATCGATTTATCGATGAGGTCTCACCGACTGGGGGAGCAGACCAAAAAACGGTGAGTATCAATGGAAAAGAAGAGAAATTATTTGATGTGATCGTCGATGGACAGACTGTTTCGATGATACAGATCAGCCAAACCACGGTTGGTGAATTTATCGACCCGCAGGATCCATCAAAGAAGGTATACCAAAATGTACGGTTGAGTGACCCAGTTGAGTCGGTAAATGCCCACGCAGAAAATTACACCAAAGTGCTTGAGCTCAACAATATGGGGCGCGCCCTCACAAATACCACCTTGGTGACTATCTTCGTTGTGCTGGGTCAATTAATTACTTCCGTCATCGGTGGGTATGCCTTTGCGCGGCTAAAATTCCCAGGGCGAGATACCCTCTTCGTATTTTACCTCGGCACGATCATGATCCCCTTTGTTATGCTTATCGTTCCTCTTTACCAGCTTATGGTGCTGATCGGATGGACAGACCGCCTAGCCGCCTTGATCATTCCTTGGATTTTTACGGCATATGGAACGTTCTTAATGCGCCAACATTTCATCACCTTTCCCAAGGAGATCGAAGAAGCCGCTCTTATTGATGGAGCTTCTCGATTACAGATCCTCACCAAGATCCTTATCCCGGCTAGCGTTCCTGCTTTGGCAACCCAATCCACCTTTACCTTCTTATATGCGTGGAATTCCTTCTTTTGGCCATTAGTGATCATCAATGTTGGAAATGAAAAAAACCATGTATTAACGCTTGCTCTCAATGTATTACGTGGGCGAGCGTCAGACACACCAAATCTAATTTTGGCTGGGGCTGCCATTGCCGTCATCCCGCCATTGGTTGTTTTTATCCTTGGACAACGATTCTTCGTTGAAAGCGTTGCTAGCAGTGGTGTTAAAGGGTAATGAATCGATAGCGATGATGGAAAACAAAGCCCTTCATAATCCGCATTTAGATGGCACTTCTTTTCTAATGAAAGGTAGTTCCACTGGGGTGTTGCTGTTTCACGGCTTTACAGCAACAACCGCTGAGGTAAGACCTTTGGCGCAACTCTTAAACGAGCAAGGGTATACGGTCTGCGGCCCGCTCCTGGCCGGTCACGGAACAAAACCGGATGACCTAAACCATATCACTTGGAAAGACTGGGCAGACAATGCAGAACAAGCCTTTGCGCAAATCTCCGCTCAGTGCGAACGTGTCTTTGTCGGTGGGGAATCTTTAGGCGGCTTGATAGCCATTTATTTGGCAAGCCAACACCCCGAGGTCGCAGGGCTCTTACTTTACGCGCCCGCAATAAAACTAACGCTAAGCAAATTGGATAAGATCAAGATCCATTTCGGATCCTTATTTATTTCAGAGGTGTCACGTTCATCCTTAGATAGCAAAGATAAGTGGCAAGGTTACCCGGGGTTGCCACTTAAAGGAGCTATTCAACTGTTGAAAATGCAAGATGTGGCCCTTGGTTGTTTGTCACAAGTAAAACAACCTACCCTTATATTCCAGGGGGGCAAAGATATTACAGTTCATCCGGCAGCCCAAGAGGTGATCTTACAAAGGATCAATTCTTCGGTGACCGAGCACCATTGGATGGAAAATTCAGCGCACGCAATTTTGCTTGATCGAGAATTAGATGAAGTTGCTGCTTTGACACAAAAATTCATAACTAAAGTTGTTAATACAACTAAATTTGATAGATAAGTGTGATGTTCATCATTGAACCAAGTTTATAATAAGTTCCGCTAACCAAAAAACAGGCTAGCGTTTTCTACAAGCTATCATTTCATTTTCAAGGAGAATGTGCATTATGCTACAAAAAAAGGATGGCCGCTACGAGGTATACGGGAACCCAATTTCGGAGGGACAAACCCGCGCAGCAGACCAGTGGAAGGAAATGCTGGCGAAAAAATTCAATTATGATCCAAACGAAAAGTTTGATCTCACTGTTGAGGACCATCCTTATGGTTCGGATATATTTGGTTTAAAGAATATTGTTCGAAATGGGAATGGGCAACCTGTCGATAAAAAGAATGGCGTTATTGTTAGCACCATTCGTATGGGTTTTGGTCATTACCGAATTGCGATGGCGGGTGTTTCTGCAGCAAAGGCAATGGGTTTTACCCCCTATTGGTTAGACTTATTAGGGATACCTGGTATTAGCACGGATGTGATCAACTGGTGCAATTCTAATTACAGCAAATACTCCCGTATCTCACAGCGTTATCCGCTATTCGATAAATATGTTTGGGAATCCCTTACAACCGGTGAACCTAGCCTTCCTGGATTGAACACACTCTTTAATAATGTCATCAGCACCTGGCCATGGCGGTTCCTAAAAACCGAAGTAAAAGATTACAAAATGAGCGAGCTCTTCAACAACCTATATGGCGCTCTTCCTTCCGATATGCCGATCCTCACCTCACATATGTGGAACTGTATGGGCGCGGTTTCAGGTGGAATGACCAATGTTGTTGATATGATGTTCGATAACTGGCCAATGGCATTCCAACTCACCGAAGGGGCAAAACATGCCGTGCAATCACCATCGGGATATTACGGATTCAGAGCAATGCGCGGTTTTGATGACAAAGGCAAGGTTTTAAAGCCAGTTCCACAGGATGCCATTCATTTCACAGGGCATCACGTTGATCACGAACTCGTCGAGAACATCGAAGTGGATTGCGGTGATCGA
>CAIRYE010000427.1 GCA_903882765.1 uncultured Anaerolineae bacterium | reverse complement strand
TTGTGTCTATATGATCTTTACCCAACCCATTTTCATTGCGTAAATCACTGCTTGAGTTCTATCCTCAACCCCAAATTTTCGAAAGATGGATGTAACGTGGTTTTTTATAGTTTGTTCGCTTAGGCTCAATGCGTTTCCGATCTCTTTATTGCTTTTCCCATCAACGATCATATTGAGCACTTCCAATTCACGATCCGAAAGGGGATGCAATGGATTTCCGGGATCGCTATAAACCTTGCTATAGTGCGTCAATTGCTCACTCAACCATGATTTGAATTCCGCTTCCGTCATCAAACGCGAATTCATGGAATAGCCGCCCTTGTAAACCGTACGAACCAAGTCCATTAATTCCTCGGGCAAAATATCCTTCGAACAAAAACCATGGGCGCCAGCTATGGCAGCATGGATCATTTGATCCTCAGTGGCAAAAGCGGTCATCAAGATCACTTTTGTTACCGATTTAGAGCCGGTAACATCACTGGTAATTTGCTGCCCATTTTTACCTGGCATATTCACATCAAGAATGGCGATATCAGGTTGCATAGACAAAATTAGGTTTAATCCATCATCGCCGTTCGCCGAGTTACCGATCACATCAAAATCTGGATCAAAAGAAAGGGTATCGATTACTCCTTGCCTAAAAAGAGGGTGATCTTCAACTACGACGATAGAAATTTTTGCCATGGCTTTTTCCTAAGTATATTTACCCATCAGTTAATCATTTTATATCAAAATTCGTTTTTGTTCAAAGATTGGTCTACTTATTTTTTGTTGATCTTATAAATATGTGTGTCTTCGACCGATGTTAGGTAGACCAGATCACCCATCGAAGCGGCTTTAAAACAAAATTCTTGTTTTGGTAATTGGCAATACTTTTCATCAAACACAATATATGCCGCGTCAAATTTACCAGCTACGCTCAAGATCATATCGAGGTTCTCGTTAGGAACAATGATCGCGGGACGATCAGTTACCGCAAAATATCCGGGAGGGTTCGCTACCATAATTGTTTCGGACAATAGCGCTCCATCTAAAGCAATGTTCTCTTCAATACTAATATATACCCGATTAAAGCGCTCCCAATCTTTTATCACCACAGATTGGTAAATTACATATCCAGAAAAGAACATTGCCGCCAAGGCAACAGTCCAAACATACCTAGCTATGCGCAGCTTCTCGAACCCGATCCATACCCCTTCAACGATCACGATCACCATCACCGGAAAAACTGTCGCGCTGGCATGGAAGAAGCTACCCCGCGAAGCCGCGTACGGAAACAGCACCCCCATTACCCCCAGCAATAGAACCCAACTCAGAAAAAAATATCGAATCCGCTTTTCGGTCCATGTTTTTTTGAACCCCAATATAAACCAGACGATGTTCAAGAGTCCGACCTGCGCGAAAAGCCCGTTTAGGATCAACGTCCAAAGTACACCAGCTCTCACCGTTATGATCTCTCGCCACCCGCTAGCCAAAAAAGTCGCCAAGTTCACTCGGCTTGCCGGCCAGGCGAATGTATCATAATAATTCGTCAACCAAAGTACCTTATCACCCGCCGCGCTAAATGGCGAACCAAACACCAGTAAATTTCGCGCGATCCAAGGCGCCATCACCAAACCATACCCAAGTACTACCCAACCTATCTTGCCGGCCACTGCCGCGGTTACTTCCTTTTTCACCAACCCATACCATAACAGCCACAATAGAAGAGTGCCAAGCCACAACAAACTATCTGAGCGAGCCAGGTTCAACAACCCGATCACCAGCCCAATGTAAAAGTACTTCTTCGGCAAATTACTGCCAAAAAGCAGAAATAACGCGCAGCCAAGCACTATGCAAACGCCATAATTATCGGTAGTGGAGATGAACGGGCTATAGAACCCGCTGAAAATGCCAAGCAAACCAGCCAGCCACCCTTTTTGCCGCGACCCGCTATACTGGTACCCCGCCAAGGCCATCAAAGGCCCGATCAACCCGCCAAGCAGCACAAATCCTATTTTTGCTGTCGCAAAAGAGGTCGACCCTGTGACAACCATCCCCAGCGCCGCCAGTAAAGAAGCCAACGGATACCAATATCCGTGAGAGGCATGCGGCAGGCTTTGCGGCGAATCAAGGTAATTCCACAAGGTGGTTTCTGTAAAACCGTATCCTTGCGCAAGCCTTATCCCGCCGGCGTAGTAATAATCCGCGTCTATATAGCCGGGCGAATGTTGAAATAACCCAACCAAAAGGGTGAAAAAGAAAGAAAGCAAAAACAGGATGACAAGGTCTTTCCTGCTCATCCTATTCCTTAAGCGCTAACTGATCGACCCACAAGCGTGGCTTCTTCACAGCATCCCAACGCACCCAGTACAGAAGAATAACCGTGAGCAATGGGTAAAAGAAAAGGAAAATGGAAGGAAGATTGTAGATCTTTGCCAGCCAAAGCCCCGAACCAATGACGAACATCAAGAAAAGGACCAAAATAAATCCCAATATTCGCCATCTGCCAATGAATCGGGTAAACACCAAGATCAGCGCTGGCATGGTCGCGATCAACCACTCCGGCCGATAAGAGATCCCCAACAGCGGAACCATCGGCAAGCATAAACTTAGCACCCACATCAACCCGGCAGCCTCACGCTTGGCGATATTCTGCCACTCAAACAGCAACGTAGCCAGCGCTAAAACAGCCAAAATATAGCTCATCATTTTACCAATAGCCGGCAGCCATCCTTCAAAAAGCAATGCCGTGGTGGTTAGGTCATTGCTGCCCCAAAAGCTGAGCTGGTTCTTTAGGTACTCTAAGTACCAATTGTTTGAAAAAAGAAAAGAAAGCACGATTAATAACAGAACTGTCAATACGAAACCACCCAACACCCCACCCCGTTGGTTGCCAAGCAGCCATAAAAAGTACGTAAAGAACAAGATGCCAAAGATCTCAAAATTAAAAAAGGCGAGGGCGATCAAAACCCCAGCATACTCGTCACTTTGTTTTTCAACCATATACAAACTGAGCAACAACAAAAACACCTGCAGCAGCACTTCAGATCCGGTATTGATGCTCGCGTAAAAAGGCTGCCAAACCAAAAAGAATACAACAAGGACCA
>CAIRYE010000426.1 GCA_903882765.1 uncultured Anaerolineae bacterium | reverse complement strand
CTGCTGCTTCCGCTCGCTGTTACATCCCTAAATTATTGGAAAAAGAAACTCGGCCCGCGGTGGAAGACACTGCACAAACTGGTTTACATCATTTCTCCCATTGTTACGATCCATTTTCTCTTATCCCTCAAAGGTGATATTACTCAACTTCAGGGGAATATTGTTAAACCTTTGATCTATGGGGGAATTATCCTATTTCTACTCCTAACGCGAATCCCTTTTGTGAAAGCCTTTCTAGCACGAAGGGTATAATCGTAGAAATAACAAACAAAGCCTACGAATTAAAGGGAAAAAAATCAACATGGAAAATCCGTCCAACGAACAACCCAAAAAGATCGTCAAACGACCGGAAGTGATCAAGGTTAGCTATTCATTCGCGTTTTTACCGGTTGTGTTTATTCTCGGGTTAATATCTGGTTGGCTCACTTGGGGGAGAGATGCCGCCCAAACACCCCAAGGGAATAGCCTCGAAGCCCAACAACCTGGTGAAGTAGTGAAGAGAGAAATTTCGCTGGATGATGACCCCTGGACAGGAACCGACAACGCGCCTATTACCATTGTTGAATTCAGTGATTTTCAATGCCCCTTTTGCGTAAAATGGCATCAGGAAGTATTTTCGACCATTATGAAAGAGTATGAAGGCAAGATCAAATTCGTCTATCGGGATTTCCCGCTTTATTCGATCCATCCTGAGGCAGAGCCCGCCGCTATTGCCGCCAATTGTGCCGGCCAGCAAAATGCCTATTGGCAATTTCACGAACTCCTTTTTTCTGGTGGAAAAGACCTTGGCAGAGAAACATACCTCGCTTATGGGCAACAGGTTGGCGTAAATGCTGACCAGTTCATCCAATGCCTCGATGATGAGAAGAATAAGGACGAGATAACCGCGGATTATGAATACGCTTCAAGCCAAGGTGTAAGCTCAACCCCAACCTTTTTCATCAATGGTATCGCGGTGGTTGGCGCTCAGCCTGTGGAAGTATTCCGCCAGGTAATTGAATCTGAACTTGCTGGAAAAAAGTAACCTGCCTTCTATGGAGCCAAAACATAAATATGTAGCGGTTGCGGGCAATATTGGGGTGGGGAAAACCACCTTGGTTGAGTTATTGTGCAAAAACCTCAATTGGGAACCGTTTTTTGAACCCATGAGTGAAAACCCTTACCTGGTTGATTTCTATAAGGATATGGAAAAATGGGCATTCCATTCCCAAATATCCTTCCTTATCCACCGTTTAAGAATCCATCATTCCATCATCAACCATCCCAATTCCGTTTTTCAGGATAGAAGTGTTTACGAAGATGCTGAGGTGTTTGCTAGAAATTTATTCTTGCAAAAGCAGATCAATCCCCGCGATTACGCTACTTACCGCGAATTATACGAAACTCTTGTTCGCTTTCTACCTCCGCCAGACCTAGTCATTTACTTGAAGGCTTCTGTTGAAACGCTAAAGAGCCGCATAGCACTTCGAGGTAGAGAATTTGAGCAAACCATATCTTCTGATTATCTTGCTAATCTCAACACCCTTTATGATGATTGGATCGATAACTTCAGCCTTTGCCCCGTGCTCACTATTCCATCCGACAACATCGATTTTGTGTGTAATCCAGACCATTTGAATTTGATCTTGCAAAAGGTGAAAGACAAATTATCTGGAAGTGAAACTCTCAGCTTTACTGAATAATGAACTAAAAATAAAAATCGGCAGGCTTTCAATAAATTGAGAGCCTGCCGATTTCGTTAAATTCTTTTAAATTTGTTAATCTGTAAAGACGGGTAAATGGCCTAATGAAATAATATGAAGCCATTTCGATTTCTCACCCTCGGTGAGAATAGCAACCTCTTTTACAACCGATGCCCCTGCTTTGTCCATGATCATCCTCATCCCCTGAAGGGTTGAACCAGTGCTGATAACATCATCCAGAATGATCACTTTTTTGCCTTGAACCAAACTGGTATCCTTTTCATCAAGGATGAGGGTTTGGGGTTGGCCGGTGGTTATGGAGAGAGTTTCTGCTTTTATGACGTTTCCCATATATGGTTTGTAGGCTTTACGTAAGACTACATAAGGTTTTTTTGTTTCTACAGATAAAGAATGAGCGATCGGTATCGATTTTGCTTCAGCTGTAACAATGATGTCAAAATCTAAACCCGCCACCTTTTCAGCGAGAGATTTACCGCAAGCCTGCACTAACTCTGTATCACCGAGAATGTTGAGAATCGCAATTCTTAACCCCGGGGCAATTTGAAATAGCGGCAGGTCCCTTTTGATCCCTGCAATATTGATCGAGTATGTTTCTTGTTTCATAATTAGACCTCCTACCAAATTGAGAACAATAAATTTTATCATGTTAGAGGTTGGTAAGGGGAAAAAGAGGGTTCGAACGGGGTATAATTTTTAGTAATGTTGCCAGACCTGCTGCTAAATTCGCTAATTCGCCTAAGAAAACCTCATCCTTGTGGTGGTTATGATTGGAAAGTGATTCGGCTTGGCGCTGATATTGGTTTGGAATGCCAAATGTGTAAACATCGGGTTATGCTAACCCGCAGAGAGTTGGCAAAAAGAGCCAAGGTCATTACCCCGCCCTCAGAAGAAAATACTGGAGATAATAATGCCAACAGAAGTTAAGAAACCCCGTATCCTGTTCCTCTTTTCTGATACAGGTGGAGGGCATAGGGCAGCCGCTGAAGCGATCATCGAAGCCCTCGAAGCGCAGTACCCCGACCAATTTACTTGGGAAAAAGTTGATATTTTCAAGGATTACGCTCCACGACCGCTCAACCGAATGCCCGATTGGTATCCTTATATGGTATTAGCTCCTGACCTATGGGGCGCAAGCTTTAAGGTAACAGATGGCCGAGTTCGCGCCCGCGCGATCACATCCACAATGTGGCCGGTTGCCGCTCGAACCGCTCGAAGTATCATCCGCAACCACCCATGTGATCTGGTCGTATCGGTACATCCATTGGCAGTTTCTTTGATCTTAAAAGCACTTGGTAAAAACCGTCCACCATTCATCACGGTCGTTACGGATATGGTCACAACCCACGCTTTATGGTATGACCAACGCTCTGATGTGATCCTGGTGCCTACCGAAGCAGCTCGCAATAAAGCCATTCAATATGGGATGGATCCCGAAACCGTTAAGGTGGTAGGTCAACCGATCGCCCAAAAGTATTGCACTCCTATTGGAGATAAAAACGCCATCCGTGAAAAATTGGGTTGGCAAAAAGAACCATTCACCGTGCTGATGGTTGGCGGCGGCGATGGAATGGGGCCATTAGGCCAAACCGCTCGAGCTGTCGCGGATTCGGGATTGGACATAAGCCTGAAGATCGTCACCGGACGTAACGAGCGTTTGAAAAAAAGCTTGGAAAAAAATATCTGGAAAGTTCCCACCACCATCTATGGTTTTACAAAAGATATGCCAGACCTAATGCGCGCCTCTGATGTTCTCATCACCAAAGCAGGCCCAGGCACCATCGCTGAAGCTATGACAGCGAGCCTTCCCATCATTCTTTACGCCAAATTACCAGGCCAGGAAGATGGAAATGTAACGTTTACCGTTGAAGAAGGCGCTGGGGTTTGGGCTCCTACTCCAAACAAAACAGTCCAAACTCTGATGGAATGGGTGAACCACCCGGAGATAAGGGAAAAATTTGTTGAAGCGTGTAAGCGTGTAGCGAAGCCAAACTCATCACGTGATATCGCGCTTGAGATCGGCAACAAATTAGGCATTTAGTTTTTATTTCATATGACCATTCTCAACAGCGATTCCTTCGAATTCATAAGCCATGGAGCTGATCAGACCCGTAGATTGGGGATGCGGCTTGGGGCTTTATTGACTGTGGGAAACCTAGTTTGTTTGCAGGGCGACCTCGGTTCTGGGAAAACTACCTTTGTTCAAGGAGTATCCGCGGGGTGGGGAAGCCTTGACCAAGTATCCAGCCCCACCTTTCAACTCGTGAACGAATACCGCCGTGCTGATTCCACTAAACTTTTTCACCTAGATTCCTATCGTCTGTCTTCTGTGATGGAAGCGGAAGAATTAGACATCGATTCTATGCTAACTGTTGGTTGTGTTCTCTTGGAATGGCCGGAAATGTTGGCGGAGTTGTTGCCTGTTCACCGATTGTGGATCAAATTCAATTATGTCGATGAATCACTGAGGGAACTATTTTTTATCCCTACCGGACCATCCTACATTAAGCAACTCGAAACCTTCCGTAAACAGATCATGGGAAACTAATATGTTATTGGCCATTGATACCTCTACCCCGCAAATTGGCATTGCCATTCTTGATGGCAATAAAGTAATTGCTGAATCTACTTGGATCAGCAAGGTAATGCATACGGTGGAACTTGCCCCATCTGTGATGGAATTGCTGGGCAGAACTGGAATCGAAATTGGCCAAATACAAGCAATCGGAGTGGCGATCGGGCCTGGTTCCTTCACCAGCTTGCGGGTAGGTTTGTCGTTCGTTAAAGGGCTTGCATTTTCCAGAAATATCCCGATCGCCGCCATTAATTCGCTCGATATTATGGCCGCTGGCGTTCTTTTGAACAACGATCAACCCTTGGTATGCTCACTTCCAGCGGGTCGCGGCAGGCATGCGGTAGGGTGGTATAAAAAAAGCACCAAACAAATCTGGGTATCTGATAACGAACCTAAAATTTTTACCATCGAAGATCTATCCAACATGATCATCGTTGAAACCATTTTCTGTTGCGACCTAGCTGAAGATGAAAGAGGGATGGTGAAAAAAAATCCAGTGATCACTCTTCTCGATCCGCCTTTATGTGTGCGAAGAGCAGCCAATTTAGCTTGGTTGGCCAGTAAGAAAATAAAAAAGGGGCTTGCGGATGATCCATTCACCTTATCCCCCAATTATTTGCACATCGCAAACCCCATCCCCGCGATCTCCTAGGCAATCACAATGAAGATCCGAAAAATGAACATCGAAGATATAGGTGCGGTTATCCGCATAGATCAAACTAGCTTTTCGATGCCATGGCCGGAAAGTTCCTTTATTACTGAATTTACCAACCCAAACGCTCGTTGTTGGGTTGGGGTTGACGATACAAATGTAGTAATTGCGTTTGTCGTTATTTGGATGGTTCTTGACGAAGCGCATATTGCCACCATAGCGGTTGATGAAAGTCATAGAAAAAAAGGGCACTCCAAAACAATCATAAAAACAGCATTACAATCAGCATACTTAGAAGGTGCCCGAATTTCGTACCTAGAAGTGCGTGAAAGCAACCAGATTGCCATCAATTTATATTTGTCCTTAGGGTTTGAATTGGTAGGCGTTCGAAAAGCTTATTACAAGAACAATAATGAGAACGCTATCCTTATGACTCTTACGGATTTTGGTATCATCAATCAATAAACCTATGACCGAAACCTTAGAACTGATCGCGAAAGAAATATCTGTCTGTAAGAGTTGCGAGCTTTGGCGAACCCGAACCAATTCTGTGCCTGGGGTGGGGCCGGCGAATACAGAGATCATGCTGATTGGTGAAGGTCCTGGTAAAAACGAAGACCTACAGGGTTTGCCGTTCATCGGGCAAGCCGGCAAGCTTCTAACAGAATTATTAGCGGATGCCGGCCTAACACGCGAAGAGGTGTTTGTTTGCAATGTCGTCAAGTGCCGCCCGCCATTGAACCGAGACCCTGAACCTGCGGAATTAACCGCATGCGACGCGTTTTTAGATCGCCAAATTGCGGCGATCAATCCAAAGATCATCATCACACTCGGTCGGTTTTCTATGGGGAAATTTTTTCAGGGAGTTAAAATCACCCAAGTACATGGAAAAATGAAAAGGGTCGGTGACGCTTTTGTCATCCCGATGTTTCACCCCGCGGCTGCCTTGCATCAGGTCGCCCTCAAACCCACCATCAAACAAGATTTCGCTAATTTACCAAAATTATTATCAATGGCAAAAAAAGAATTGGGCCTTGAAAAACCGCACGTTGCTAACCCGAATATTGGATCAAATGAGGCAGATGATCTGCCAGCAAAACAAATGAAATTGTTGTGAAAATATTTTACAAGGACCTAACCAAACTGAAGGTTAGGCGAAGGAACTTATGACACCCAAAGATGATTTGATCGCGAAATTAAAGAATAAAACAGCCAAGATCGGCATCCTTGGCATGGGGTATGTTGGAATGCCCCTTGCTGTTGTTTTTGCTGAAAAAGGTTTTAATGTTCTTGGAATTGACCCCGATAAACGAAAAGTCGACACTTTCAATAAGGGAATCTCCTACATTCAGGATGTTCCATCTGAAACTGTCGCTCGCCTCCAAAAAAGCGGCCATTTAAATATGACCGCTGATTTCGCAGACCTAGCTGAGATGGATGCGGTAAGCATTTGCGTACCCACCCCTTTGCGTCAAACCGGTGATCCTGATATGTCTTTTATCCTATCCGCCACCGAAGAACTCGCCAAATATGTTCATAAAGGCATGGTGGTCGTACTTGAATCCACCACTTACCCCGGTACCACCCGCGAGATCCTTGTGCCAATGTTGACCAACAATGGCAAACAGACCTTGGTAGTGGGTGAAGATATCTTTATCTGTTTTTCCCCTGAACGAGTCGACCCCGGTCGCGAAGATTGGACCACCTATAATACGCCAAAAGTAATGGGTGGTATGACCAAGGATTGCGTTGAAGTAGCTACCACTTGGTACGCTGGCGCGCTCGAAACCATCGTACAAGTGTCCTCCCCTGAAGCCGCTGAAATGGCCAAGCTGCTAGAAAACACCTTCCGTATGATCAACATTGGGATGGTGAATGAATTGGCGATGATGTGTGAGCGATTGGGTGTGGATGTTTGGGAAGTGATCGATGCCGCCGCTTCGAAACCCTTTGGCTTTATGAAATTTACCCCCGGCCCCGGTCTTGGTGGTCATTGCATCCCGATCGATCCGCTTTATTTATCGTGGAAGATGAAAGCCCTCAATTACAGTGCCAAGTTCATCGAACTTGCCTCCGAGATCAACACCAATATGCCGCGTTACGTTGTGAGCCGCATTTTGGAAGGGATGAATGACAGAGGAAAGACCTTGAAAGGCAATAAAGTATTGGTATTGGGTGTAGCTTACAAGCCCGATATTGATGATGTTCGTGAATCACCGGCATTAGATGTGATCGCGCTTCTGCAGAAAAAAGGTGCTCTTGTTGAATATCATGACCCCTATATTTCAAATATCCATCACGAGCACGAACACTGGAAATTGTCTAGCTTGCCGGATGACAAAATGATGGATGCCGTACGTAAAGCGGATGTGGTGGTTTTAGTGACAAATCACAAAGCCTATAATTATCCAGATTTGATCAAAAACGCTTCCTTCTTATTTGATACTCGAAATGCTACCGGTCCATATGTCAATGATTCAACAACCAATGTGGTAAGGCTTTAATAAACGTTAGGTGAGGTGAACAAATGGGAAATTATCTCGTAACAGGGGCAGCTGGATTTATCGGCGCCAGAACTTCAGAAATATTGATCAGTGCCGGCCATACCGTAAGCGGTATCGATAATTTGAACGATGCCTACGATCCAACCATCAAGCGATATCGGTTGGATAAATTAACGAAACACAAGCAATTTACCTTTCACAAGGCGGATATTTCGCACAAAGATGTGATCGACTTGTTTAGCGGCCAGAAATTCGACGGCGTGATCAACTTAGCCGCAAGAGCTGGGGTGCGTTCTAGTGTAGAAAACCCTTGGATCTTCGTTGAATCGAATGTGATGGGTACCTTGAATATGCTGGAAGTCTGCAAAAATACTGGTTTGGGCACTTTCATTCTTGCATCTACATCCAGTATTTATGGCTCTAAT
>CAIRYE010000425.1 GCA_903882765.1 uncultured Anaerolineae bacterium | reverse complement strand
TTTTCATCTAATTCTCCTATGATACAACATTGGCTTGATCAATCTTTAATAAGATTAAAGATCCTTATTAAAGCAAAAAGTACCTTATTCCTATTATATATTTTTTTTGAATAAGTACAGCATTTCCCTGTCTTTATTTGCGATTTCATACACCGACGGAGGAAGAAATAATCAGCCAAGCGCACTTGAAAATAACCAGATCGTTTATAAAGGAAGCGGAGGAGTAACAAGAAAACAGCGGCTTTCTTGGAAGAAAGCCGCTGTTGTTGGCTAGTAGGGTTTGAAAGGGGGTAGCTTAATCGCAGTCGAGGAATGGTCCGGTGTTCACATCGAAGCCATAGTAATAGAAACCGGGACCAGGTTCGGACCAACCAGGACAGTTACCTCCGTAAGGGCTAGTACCATCAATGCCGCCTTCCCCTCGATATTCGTAGTAATACATTGTAAAATTGCCATCTGAATCTACATCATTGGTCAGAGATGACCAAAGATCGGTCCAGAAGTTATCCCCTTCATCAGGCAGGATGTCGAAGCAGAAGCTGCCAAACGAACCCCAATCGATTACATCGCCATTAGAATCGTATTGTCCCCAATCATATAGGGGAACCTCGTATTGGCCAGGACCGTTATAACAGGATAAATAGCGTAAGCTGGCAACTTCTTTAGGGCCGGTGGTTTTCACACTTGGGGCGGCGGTATCGCAGGTAAGCCAAAGGATCTGAGCTTGTTGGCTGAGGTTGATGCTGCCGGCGATGTTACCGCATTTGAGGCTAGCCCAGTAGCTGTAAACACCTTCGGGGATGGTGAGGGAGGAAACACCCTTGGCGATGGAAACCTGGTGGATGACTTGGTCGGCGCCGGTGTAGTTGAGCTCAACGGATTGGCCGGTGCGGTTGCGCACGTCGATGGTGTATTCGACGGGGCCGGCAGCGAAAACGGTGCCAGTCATGCCGATCAAAAGAGCGGCAACCGTGAGGATGCTAAATAGTACTTTTTTCATGAGATTCTCCTTGTACCTATTTTGCAAATGCGAAAAAAACTTTGTTCCTTTGATTGTGCCATAGAACACAATTAAAAACTTGTACTTTTCATACCAAAAAGGTTAGAAAAGGTATAGGATTCACCCTGACTTTTGAAGAAAACGCCAATATTCGACTGAAAAAGAAAAAATTATCTGAGCTACCATGGGATAAAGAGTATCGCTTATTAAAGAAAGGCTAGGGGGATAAAAAAGCGGCTTTCTTGGAAGAAAGCCGCTTTTGTGGGCTATTTTTGGTTAATTGGAAAGGTTCCGTATTCGCAGGCTAGGTAATGTTCGGTGGAATCATCCTAGCAAGGTAGTAGAAAAGGAGACCAGTATTGGGTAGATCATTCCAATCCTCTCTGGAAGGGTTGATTCGCATCCAATTCATGGCGATCATGGTCGTTTATCGTTATCAGGGTCAATGATATGGTTCGGCATAGATTAAAAAGTAGACTGAAAAACCGAAGGGAATGATCAAT
>CAIRYE010000424.1 GCA_903882765.1 uncultured Anaerolineae bacterium | reverse complement strand
GACATCACAAGCACTAACTTCCATTAATACTACAAAAGGTTCACGGCATAGCCCTGCCATCCTACCCCTGCTTACCTAGAGAATGAACGGCAAGCCTCTAATATCGAAAATGGTGTTCGTTTTGGTTTGTGTTGGCTTGTTCTAACCCAAAATTTCACTTACCGGGGGATAAAGGTGGCGTTGATGATGGTGCTTCCTACTTTTACCTCACCTACCGGTTTTAGGTTGCTCGGCCTCGGATCGACTGTCTCTTTAAAATTGGTTATGTAGTAATCATCCAGTATACCAACGTGGATCTCCTGCAGCACGACGCGCTCACGATCCTCTTTTGGCAAAATGGCCAAGTTCTGTTCCGCGGGCACAAAACTTTCTACCGAGATGATGATGCGTTCCCGGTCATCGTTCGCGAGAATGGTCTCAAAGGCTTCACGGTAGCTCAGACCCCAGTAATCCATAATATAGTTTTGCCGCGGGGCATTGGAGGGTACCCCCGCCAAGCGGTTGTAGTAAACATATTCGTAAGGATGCAGCTGCGCGATGCTAATAGCCACCAAAAGCAGCTCTACCGCAACCAGCGCGGGCAAGCCGTAGCGAACCAAAACATTCTCTTTCCACGTCCATACCCATGCTATTCCTTCCATCATCACCAACACGATCATCGGGTAGAGGAAGAAAACATGCCGCCAACCGTTATAAACACGGGGATGCATTACGACAAGTAGCCCAACCGAAACAACTAACGCCGTGAGTACGATCACCCCTCGTTCGTTCAGCCCTGAGCGAAATCTCTTCCAAACCAGCGCAACCCCGCCCAGGCCTAATAGCGCTAAATAACCAAGAGGCGTTGTAACAACAAAGTACACCGGTAGATGAAACCAAGGGATCTGCGCTAATTCGTAGCGCTGCCCCAGCAGCAGCTCGCTCCCCGTCCAAGTGATGGGCGACATCGACAGGTATGTGGTGATCTCGCCGATCGGGTCGTGCCACAATACCGGCAAAAAGGCGTACAAGCTAAGGCATGCCAGCAGCAAGTACATCGCGCCCAGCCCCAGCGCATCCTTAAAGCTCACTCGCTTTGCCCACAACATCCACAGCAATATCACGGCGGTAATTGCCCACATCAAGCCGCCCGGCAGCCGAAAAACGACCAATAAGCCAGATACAATGCCATGCGGAAGGGCGGTTCGCAAAGTAGGTTTTTGCGCAAAATCGGTGAGCGTGGTAAGCCCAACGATGAACATGCTCAAAAAGGGAGTGTCTTTGGGGTTGAAGAAGCTATGTCCAAAGATCTGCGGGTTGAGGATGAGCAGCGCGGTACCTAATAAGGCAAACCAGCTGCTATAGCCCAGTTTTCGCAAAAGTTTGTAAAAAAGGAGGGTGGATAAGTAAAAGAAGAGGAAGGTAACCAAATGGCGTGCTAACAAGTTGTCGCGGCTATCGCTAAAGGGGCTGCTCGCGGCTTGCAACAGCAAGGCGAACAAAGCTCCGTAGTGCCTGTCTTCATAGGTTAGCAGCCGGTCATTCGCGCCAGTAACATAATCAATGGTGATCTGAGCGGTATTGGCTTCAAAGCTTTCATCGGTAGATACCCCATAATCGGCGGACCAAACCACACCTAATAACAAATAAGCGGCAAAAAATAGCAGGACGATCGCCTTTGTATATTTTTGGAAGAAAGTGAGAAGGGTTGAGCTCATTGCTTTTTCATTCAATGGTAGAGGGTTCTAAATTCAGTATACTTTGCAAATTGCCGTTGTTATAAATTTTTTCGATCGCTTTATATTGCGGTGCTGAAAAATCCTTGCGATATTCATCATTGATCGCGATAAATTGGGAAAGGTCAATCGTATTCCCATCCTCAAACAAGCCCACGCCGATCGATCCGCGCTGCGCGAAGACAATATCGAAGCCTTGGTTATCGGCTTGACCTTCGAATTTACCTAACTCAAAAACCATGTCTGGTTTTGAGATACCGCATTGCTGCTTCAAAGCATCCAAGCTCTTGTTGAACGGTTTGTAGTACACCCGCAGCCGTCCGGTTTCATCGCGCTCCCACGCGCGGCTAACTTCACAATTCGTAAAAGTCCGCTCAACCAAGGCGTTGCGATCCATCCAAAGCACTTGGCCGGCATATTTTTCGTTGATGAGGGTGACCACCATCCCCATCTGCCCGCTCATAATAGTGATGGGCGCGCCTTTATAGGCGATCATTCGGTCGATCCAACTTTCCAGCTCAGGCACAAACAACAGATCGCGCACCTGCGTGCCATTGTTTCTCTCCAAAAAACTCGAACCTTGAAACCGCTCAGAAAGCCCAGCCGGGCTTGCCCGAAAAAGCGGGATACTGGTAGAGGATGTGTTCAGAAACGATACCGCGCCAGCCGCTTGCAGCAAGACGCACCCAGCCAAGATAACCTGCTGATATCCCCTTTTTTGAAAGCTCCGCACCCCCTCAACCGCCAACAAAACGACAAAGGGCAGAAATGGCACCAAAAACCGCGCCCCTTCCATCCAATCGCCGCCCGTAAAAGCGATGAAGGCCAGCCCAGTTGACAGCAAAGGCAGCAGATCGAGGTTCTGCTGTTCGGAAGGAGCATCGATCCAGCGCTTCACTACAACAACAACCCCAAGGACAGCCAGCAAGCCAACCCCGATGAAGGGGAAACTGACCAGCTCTTGGGCCAAATACGTGAGACCGCTCATCAACGCGGTAAGTGAGAGACCATTGGTTTTGGCAACAACCGGTTGCGGGAAGATCTGCCCAAAAGCCAGCAATCGGGCAAGGAAGATCGCCGTCACCGCAGCGGCATTGGTCAGCAGCCAGCGCAATTCCGTAGGCGCTTCGGGGAGCACCCCGTTATTCAGTTTTCTGTTTCGGAAATCGGTAATGAGCGCAAGAAGCAAAGAGAGACCGGCCGCGCCAAGCGCCAGCAAGGTGCTTTCCGGCCGTATCAGCAAAATGGGGATCAAGGGAAAGAGGATTCCCCAACGCCATCCGCCAGCTCGAAAGCGATGATGCAGCATCAGGTACCCCATCCAGCCCACAGCGGCAAGGGTGGTTTCGAGCCCGCCAAAGGACCAGTAAGCGTAGGTTATGTTCGCGGCAATCAAGCCAGCCGCAACGCCCTGTGCCTTGCTAAAGCTTTCTCCAAATCGGCGGCCTGCTTCAAGCCAGATCAGCCACAAGCCAAGTACTCCGAAGAAGATAGATACCAGCCGACCAACCAATATCGCCGGCCACGACGTAATCTTCACCACCGCCGCCATCAACAACACCTGCGCCAAACTGGAGCTTTGTTCCACCGGTTCCAAATTCACATTCAGTATCTTGCCATAGCGCGCCAACGCCGTAGCCGCCCACGCCGTTATATAGGCATCATCGCGGCCGGCGGCAGGGAAGAGTACAACTCCCGCCAAAACAAAAACGAGGCTAAGGACAAAAAGGGGTGCGTATTTTTTTACGAATCTGGGCATTATTGGCTCGGCCCTGTTCGAGTTGCCAGCAATTTGGAAAGAATTATCGCGGTGATCCGGCTACGAAACCAACCTTCCCAAACAAAAACCGCTTTCTGAGGGGCCCAAAAAAACCTTTCAGCCATCAAAAGCCAACCCTCATTTGCAATCGCTCAGCAGGTGGATCTGCATCACCGATACACCATCCACCTTT
>CAIRYE010000423.1 GCA_903882765.1 uncultured Anaerolineae bacterium | reverse complement strand
GCCAGCACCGTGTTGAAGGCGCTAACTTTGATGTGCGTAAACACTTGCTGGAGTACGATGACGTGCTCAACAAACAGCGCACCCTCATTTACAGCCAGCGCGACCGTGTAATGACCAAACCGGAACTGTACGACGATATCGAACAGTTCCTCGAAATGGAAGTTGCCAAACGCGTTCCAGCCGCCCTAAGCGACCCCGAAGGCCCCTGGAAGCTGTTGGCATGGTTGGATCAGATCCAACCGCCCTTCCTCTATGGAGGTAATAAGTTATTCCCATCCTTCACCCACCGCCTCCTGCTCAACGAATTGAGCAAAAGCAGCATCGACCCAGTGGACGCGATCATGGAAATGGTCAACCGCGCCGTGCAAATGGAAGAAGGGCATATTCTCAAGGCCATTGAAGCAGCTGTTGAAAATACCTCCACAGCCCTCGAAGCTCAGATCGAGGAAAGATTTGAAGCCTTAGAAGCCTGTTTCGACGGGCTCAAAGAGAACGAAGAGCCCCGCAAGGCCAATGAAGTGCTGGAAGAGATCCGTTCCGCCATCCATATGGATATCAAACTGAATAACGACCAAACCCGGTCGCTGCTCAACGACCCTGAATCTATGGAAGATGTCATCAAAGAACAGATCGACACCGCCCTTTCCGGCATAGCCATCACCCGCCTCATCGGCAGCCTCGAATTTAGGCTCAATGAGAAAATTGAAGTGAAGGTGGATGACCTTGCCAAGTTGGAATGGACCGAGGCGGTATCCAAAATTATGAGCGCTTCGCAGAAGATGCTCGCTGGCCGAAATGAAAAACTCACTGGCTCTGATAGCTCTGTTCGAAAAGACCTCAACAACATCCTAAACCGCATCGACGCCTCTAAATTGGACGAAAGCGGCCTGATCAGCATTCTCACCGGTATCTCTCGCGGGCAACGCACTGTCTTCAATGCCAAAACCCACAAACAGGAAACGCAAGAATTCAGCCGCTTCAGTTACTTTTACCTCGCCTCCACATTGCTCGAGAATAGTCCCGTGGAAGAACTCAGCAACGAGATCCTTGAACACCTCGAAAACGCCAATTTGAAATTGGTAGAAGGTTGGGGCCTCACCGATCTATCAGCGCATATTATGAACGCCACAGCGGTTGCCGATCTCGATATCGATCTGGACGGCATCGATATTCCTGCCGACGAAAAAGTGAACACCCTACCGACCGAACAACGCGAAGTGTTTGTTGAAAAGTTGGGACGACGCAGGATCGCGGACATTCATCGCAACGTTTTGCTCGGCGCCGTCACTGAAATGTGGGTGGAATACCTTACCCGCATCGAATCCCTGCGCGTTTCGATCGGTTTGGAAGCCTACGGCCAAAAAGACCCGTTGGTGCAATACAAATCCAAAGCCTCCGAAATGTTCGAGACCCTGCTCGATGAGATCCGCTCCGGCACCATCGATAAAGTGTTCCGTTACCTACCCAAAAATGTTTCTATTGAAGGGCGCACAGTGGAAGATACTGCCCGGGTTGCCGCGGTGGAAGAAACCGAATCACAGGCAAGCAAAAATGCCCGTAAACGCCATAAGAAAAAATAAAGCGCCTGCTTACCGCCAAAGTGAGTAGAGACAAACAGCAAAAATTGTTCAAGGAGTGTTTATGCAGAAAGACCAATTCAATTCACGATCGAAATTGAAAACCAGCCATGGCGAATACACCATCTTTAGCCTGCAAGCCCTCGAAAAAGCCGGCTTGGTGCAGCTCTCCAAGCTTCCCTTTTCCATCCGCGTGATGCTCGAAGCCGCCCTTCGACAGTGCAATGATAACGAAATTACCCAGCAAGATGTAAAGAACATCGCTGGTTGGAAGCCAAAAGGCGAACGCCCCGGCATCCCCTTCCTGCCCGCCCGCGTGGTGATGCAGGATTTCACCGGCGTGCCAGCCGTGGTAGATCTGGCCGCCATGCGGGCCGCCGTTGCCCGCTTGGGCAGCGACCCCAACAAGATCAATCCCCTAGTGCCAGTGGATCTGGTGATCGACCACTCCTTACAGGTCGATTTCTTTGCCACCGCCGATTCCGCAACCCGCAACGCCGAAGTGGAATTTCAACGCAACAAAGAACGCTACGAGTTCCTAAAATGGGGCCAAAAAGCCTTCAAGAACTTCCGCGTGGTACCCCCTATGACCGGCATAATTCATCAGGTGAACTTAGAATACCTTAGCGAAGTCGTCTTCACCAAAACCGAGAACGGCGAAACCTATGCCTTCCCCGATACCCTGGTAGGAACCGATAGCCACACCACCATGATCAATGGCCTAGGCGTGGTTGGCTGGGGCGTAGGCGGTATTGAGGCAGAAGCCGTTATGCTTGGTCAGCCAATGGACATGCTGCTGCCCGACGTGATCGGCTTTAAACTCACCGGCAAGCTCAACGACGGCATCACCGCTACCGACTTGGTGTTGACCATTACCCAAATGCTGCGCAAGAAAGGTGTGGTAGATAAGTTCGTAGAGTTCTTTGGCCCTGGCCTCAACTCCATGAGCCTCACCGACCGCGCCACCATCGCTAACATGGCCCCCGAATACGGCGCCACTATGGGCTTCTTCCCGGTGGATGCCGAAACGCTGCGCTATATGAAGCTCTCTGGCAGGCCCGAAGCGGTGATCGAACGCACCGAAGCCTACTGCAAAGCGCAAGGCCTCTTCCGCGACGAGTCCTCCCCCACCCCTGAATTCACCGATACACTGGAGCTCGATCTCGGCAGTGTCGTTCCCTCCTTGGCCGGCCCCAAACGCCCGCAAGACCGTGTTGCCTTGGCGGATATGAAATCCTCCTTCCAGGCCGCCCTCACCGCCCCTATCAAAGAGCGCGGGTACGAGCTAAAAGACGCCGCCCTCAAGAACGAAGCTACTTTCGCCGATACCGGCATCAAGATGAAGCATGGCGCGGTGGTCATCGCCGCCATCACCAGTTGTACCAACACCAGCAACCCATCCGTGCTGATAGGCGCCGGTTTGCTGGCCAAAAAAGCCATTGAAAAAGG
>CAIRYE010000422.1 GCA_903882765.1 uncultured Anaerolineae bacterium | reverse complement strand
CCATCCGACGAAAGCCTCTCGGCTAAAACGATTATTCAAGAGGTTTCCCCAAAAGGTTGAGAGCAAAGAAGATTGATTTTCATTTTTCATTTTTATCCGCATTCATGGAAGGCGCAGGGGGGATGCCCCTGCGCCATAAAAGTGATAAATTATTGAGCTAGTTCTCGCTCGTACTCTGCTTGTACGGCTTTGAGAAGCCCGGCAGCATCTTGCTGACCGCCGACCATCTTCTGCAGTTCGGGAGTCCAGCCTTGGGCAAAGATAGAGCTGGTAGCATTGGCGATAAAGTCCATCGCTCCGCCATCAGCGCCCATGACAGGGCCAGCGGCGAGGGTTTCAGCTGTAACTGAACCAGCGGCAACCGCAGGCATAGTCGCACCAGTGGGGCCACCAGGGTTGGAGCCGCCAATTTTCACATCAATCTCACGGGCTTGGTCGTTAGAGGCAACCCAGTTGAGGAAGAAAGCGGCACAGTCAGGATTCTTGGCTTTGGCAGCAATACCAAAGGTTAGAGGGGCAGACATAGCGGCATAACCACCACCAGCTTCGGCAGGGGGCATCAAGAAAAATCCAACATTGCCTGGCATAGCGGTATCGTAACCGGCATTTTGCCAATCGCCGTTGAAAGTGAAGACACCTTCACCAGCGCCAAATCTGGCGGCGGCATCGGTATATTCAATTGCGTTGATGTCAGCAGGGAAGTAACCAGCTTTGATCCACTCTTCTAATTTCTGGGCAGCAACAAGATTGGAGGGAGTATCGATGGTTGCGCCGGCTTTTCCGAAGATCCATTCATTAATTGGGCCAACAGGACCATAAGCAGCCATAAGTTGTTGGAGGGGGAAAGCAAGTCCCATACCACTCTTGGCGCTACCCCAGATCATGATGGGTTGGAGGCCAGCGGTTTTGGCTGCGGCGAGGAGACCCTCGAACTCAGCAACCGTCTTGGGGGCTTCGGTCATGCCGATCTGTGCGGCTAACTCTTTGTTATAGAAAACGCCAGTAAGGCTGTAGTTGAGACCCATGGCATAAAGTGTACCTGAACCGCGGACACCATCGGCATCAATTCGGTTTTGGTTGAGTTGTGGAACTGGCCAATCGTTCCAGCCAAAAGAGTCGGCGTAGGTATCAAGATTCATGAGCAGGCCATCTTTAGCGAAGGAAACCATTGTTGGCAGGCGCAGGAGGTCGGGGGCATTATCACTATCAAGAACAAGGGGGGTGGAAGTGATCAGGTTCGCAAATTGGTCCTGGCTGATATCCCAGGTTACGTTGGGGTATTGTTTTGTGAACTCTTCAGCAAGTTTGAAAGGAATTTCAAAACCGGTTTCAAAAGTTGCCTTGAGTACGACAGGTTCTGTGCCGCAAGAAGGGCCGGTTGGCGCAGTTTCAGCGGGGGCTTCAGGTGCGGCAACAGCGGGTGCTTCAGTGGCTACTACAACGGGTTCGGCAGCCGGGGTGGCAGGTGCCGCTGGTGCACAGGCAGCTAAAATCAAGCTACTGATCAATAGCAAACCAAAAAATGCCAATACATTTTTTTTCATTTTCTTCTCCTATAGATATGTTGTTTAAAAAATTAAGTTTGAAATAAAACGCAAGTTGGTGCTGTGTTCCACCTCCTAAAATAGTGATGAAGGGCTGTTTTTCCTACCCCCTCAAAAAAAGGGGGAGAATTAGAAAAACGTTTGCATGAAAACACTTTCATAGATAGATTAACACAAATATAATAAAAAAGCAATAGACAGTTTTTTACGCGGTCAGTCTTTCGATCACTGTTACTGGGAGGGTAATGTGTTGAACCGGACGGGAAGGATCGGCAATATGGGATAACAAAATTTCAATGGCGATCTTTCCCGATTCATCAAGATGCTGCCGGATGGTTGTAAGATCTTCGTACTCGGCCATATCCAAATCATCAAAACCTATGACGGCTAATTGTTCAGGGATCTTTAACCCAAGCTGCCTGGCTGCTTTTAAAACTCCCAATGCCTGAAAATCGGTTGCCGCGAATAGCGCCGTTGGGGGATTTGGCATATCTATCAATTCTTTGGCAACCATACGAGCGCGTTCCTGATCGTACGGTTCTAATCTGACAAATTCGTGAGGGATATCGATACCAGCAGCTTCGAGTGCCTGCCGATATCCTTTTAGCCGCAAGTTGACGGGGTGTAGGGAATATTCCGGCAAATCGGTATCGCCAAGAAACGCAATTCTACGATGCCCTTTTTTTAACAAGTATTCTGTGGCGATTCGCCCACCCTCAACATCATTTATTTCTACACTATTTAATTGGGGGTGAGGAAACTCGATCAATACGGTTGAAAGTTGATGATCGACCAGACGGCGAACATCTGCTTCGGCAACAGGAAGGGACATAATGATGAGCCCATCCAGGTTGCCTGTTAGTGGTAGGGTCGAAAGATAACTTTGAAGACGATTGTTGGAATCAACCGTATATATTACTAGGTCAAAATTCTCTTTTGATAACGTTCTCGCTATTCCACGTAATCTTTGAACAAATGAGGGGGCTGTGAAAAAAGGTGTGATGACACCGATTCTGCCTTTGAGGCGTAACGCACGGGCGCGAGCTTCTGCCTGGGGGACAAACCCCAATTTATCGATCGCCTCGTATACTCTTTGTCGAGTATTCAGGTTTACCTTTTCAGGATTATTGATCACACGGGATATGGTTGAGATACTTACGCCGGATTCTGTCGCGACATCAAAAATTGTTGGTGCTTTTTTCCCATTGTTCATTTTTATCTTCCCTGAGGCTTTAATGAAAACACTTTCATAATAACATAGGCATTTGTGTCCGTCAACATTGAGGGAGGGTCTGTTAAACCAAAGTAAGAATGTCCCCTTTTACCAAAGTTAAAATGTCACCAACAGAGGTGACAAGAAGTGGACAAACTAACGACAATGAGCGAAAAAGAGATCAAAAGGCTGGAAAAGATGGGCCAAT
>CAIRYE010000421.1 GCA_903882765.1 uncultured Anaerolineae bacterium | reverse complement strand
TTACTACATCAACAGTATGTAAAAGTGTCATAATGTCACTTTCCTTTTACAGCTTCAACGTTATCGCCTTGCAGTTCGCGTTTTTTGCGAACAGCAGGAATGAGGCCTTCGGGACGGAAGATCATCATCAGGATCAAGATCAAGCCGAATAAGAGCTTCTGATATTTGGCAGGGTCCAATTGGGTTGAAAGGTTCTTCCAAGCGAAATTGATGACCGGAATGATCGCGTCACTTTGGCGAAGTTGGCTAAGGTACAGCGAAAAACCTTGGAGGATCTGAAGGTTGAGAATGGTAACCGTTGTAGCGCCAAGAATAACCCCAGGAATACTACCCTGACCACCAAGGATGACCATAGTAAGCACACCGATGGATTGCATAAAGGAAAATGATTCGGGGCTAACAAAGGTACGATTCGCGGCCATTAATGTGCCCATAATACCGGCGAAGGAAGCGCCAATGGCAAACGCGGTCAGCTTCATGGTAACCAGCGGAATACCCATCGCGATTGCCGCAGTTTCATCATCACGAATGGCTGCCCAAGCGCGACCCACTTTGGAATCATTGAGGCGGTTGGTGATCGTGATAATAACGATGATGATCAGCAGCGCCATCAGGTAAAACATAACGTTGTACATTTCCGCCGAGGTGGCAACTTTGCCCGAGATGGAACTAAAAACATTATTAAAACCATCTACCATAAACGATGGCAGGGGCGGTTTTTGGATCGGAGTAATGCCTTGCGGACCATTGGTAAAGTTGAGCGGTTTATCGAGATTGTTCGCCATTACACGGATGACCTCACCGAAACCAAGGGTAACGATGGCGAGATAATCACCCCTAAGGCGCAGTACTGGCAAACCAAGGGTTATGCCGGCTAGCGCCGCGATGATGATGGCAAGGAACAAAAACAGATAAAACATCGACCCTGGTAGCAAGAAGGGCAGATCGGATGGGGCGGTACCTGGGGAAAAATGGAGGGCGTAATACTGCTGTGAGCCAAAGAAACCCCAAAGATAAGCGCCAACCGCATAGAAGGCTACGTAGCCGAGATCTAACAAGCCGGCGAAGCCAACCACTATATTTAAGCCAAGCGCAAGGGCTGAAAATACACTGATCTGGAAAATAACTTCGAGATAGAAAATGTTACGTACGCCAATGATCGGTACGACGATCAGTGCCATCACTAGGGCAATTACTAACTTGAAGTATTTGTTGGTGTTGAAGACGTAAAGGGAGGCAAACGACAAGACCAAAAAAAGAAAAGCGACATTTGATCTTGGGGTAAAAAATACCCATAAGGTTGCAATCACTACGTGCGCAACGGTTAGGATGTATGGAACCAATCCTTGGTTGAAAAATTTAAAGAACGACTTAAGTGAAAGACCAGTCATCGTATCCTCTAGGCTTTCTGGCTTACGTTCTCACCCATAAGACCTTGTGGTCTAAAGATGAGTACGAGAATTAGAATGCCGAACGCAAAGATGTCTTTGTATTCAGCGCCGGCCGCGCCCATTGTAAACACGCCAAGGAAGGAACCAGCGATCGTCTCGAGCATGCCCAAAACGATACCGCCTAGTAAGGCGCCGGTTAGGTTACCAATACCACCCATTACCGCTGCGGTAAAGGCTTTTAAACCGGGGAAGAAGCCTACGAAGGGATCGATCCTGGTAAATTTTAGGCCGTATAGTACGCCAGCGGCACCACCGAGTAAACCACCTACGAGAAAGGTGAGAGAAATGATGGCATTGACGTTGATACCCATTAGGCTGGCGGTAGT
>CAIRYE010000420.1 GCA_903882765.1 uncultured Anaerolineae bacterium | reverse complement strand
TAGTAATTCAATCCGGGCTGGTTTTCGCGTTTATTTATTTGGCGGGTGTTTTGGGCGAGAGTTTGCAATATGATCTCAGAAAAAAAATGTTTGCTCATCTGCAAGAACTATCCTTATCATTCTATTCACAGAATTCTGTAGGCAGGCTTATCGCGCGAGTGACATCAGATACAACCAAGGTAGCGGATCTGATGACATGGGGACTGATCGACTCCACTTGGTCAATTATGAATATCCTAACCGCAACCATCTTTATGTTGGTTATCAGCTGGAAATTAGGCATGATCGTATTTTTGATCGTTCCGATCCTCTTCTTCATAGCCCTGCAATTTCAAAAACGGATCTTAATTCAATTTAGGGAATCACGAAAAGCCAATAGTTTGATCACTGGCGCACATAACGAAAATATTCAAGGTGTAAAAGTGATCAAGGCTCTTGGAAGAGAGAGTGAGAATCTAACTGAATTTAAACAATTAACAGATAATATGTTCAATGCTTCCTACAAAGCGGCTTGGTATTCAGCTTTGTTCCTCCCAACTGTTCAAGTTATTTCTGCGGTCGCATTGAGCGTTATTGTTTGGTATGGTGGGTTTCAGGCAACCGAAGGGTCACTCACTATTGGCGGTATTCATGCTTTTGTGTCTTATCTTACTTTTATGATGTGGCCGATCCAAGAACTCGCCCGCGTTTACGCGGAAATGCAGCATTCTATCGCTTCAGCCGAAAGAATTTTTAAGCTAATTGATACTCCCCCAACTATTCATAACAAGCCCGAAGCGATCGACGCGACAACTTTGTTAGGCCAGATCAAATTTCAAAATGTCGGTTTTTCCTATGATGATGACAAAGACATTCTTACTGATTTTAATCTGACCGTAAACGCAGGCGAGACGATAGCACTCGTGGGCCCAACCGGTGGCGGTAAATCAACGATCGTCAATTTGCTCTGTCGCTTTTACGAACCCACCAGCGGAACAATTATGATCAATGGCCATGATTATACCGATTACAGCCTTCATAGCATCCACGCCAGAATCGGGATCGTTCTGCAAACCCCCCACCTTTTTTCAGGTTCAGTTATGGATAATATCCGCTATGGTAGATTAGACGCAACAGAAGATGATGTGATCAATGCTTCAAAAATGGCTGGAGCGGATAGTTTTATTGAGAAATTTACGAACGGCTATAACGAAAATGTCGGTGAAGGCGGTAATTTACTGTCGGTTGGGCAAAAACAACTTATTAGTCTGGCTAGAGCCATATTAGCAAAGCCCGACCTTTTCATTATGGATGAAGCAACCTCTAGCGTGGATACGATCACCGAGGCAATGATCCAAAAGGGCATGGAAAAATTGATGGTAGGGCGTACTTCCTTTATCATCGCTCATCGCTTATCAACAATTCGTAAAGCATCTAGAATTGTTGTTATTGAAAATGGCGTGATCGCTGAGATAGGGACCCATTCGGACTTACTGAGGTTACAAGGGCATTACTACAAACTCTACACTCAACAATTCAAATTCCAGCGCGAATTGGAGTTTAACATTACAGACTGATCCATCCAGAATATTATCCATTTGGGTCATATAAATATGTTCTCTAAATAAATATAATCTCAGACATTATTCTGAGATTATATTTTTAAAGGAGAAAGCCATGGCGCATAGCGTACAAGAAGTTTTAGAACTAGCTAAAAATGTTAAGATGGTCGATATTCGGTTCACTGATCTTCCGGGTCAGTGGCAGCATTTTACGATTCCAGTAAGCAGATTAAACGCTGAATTCTTCGAAGAAGGAATTCCTTTCGATGGATCTTCGATTCGTGGTTTTCAAGAGATCCACGAATCAGATATGCTTCTTATTCCAGATGCAAATACCGCCTTTATAGACCCCGTTGCCAATATTCCTACCTTAGTAGTCAATTGCGATGTGTATGACCCGATCACGCTGCAGCCTTACCCACGTGATCCCCGATTTGTTGCCCGAAAAGCTGAAGCCTATTTACGGCAAACCGGTATCGCCGATACCGCCTTCTTTGGGCCTGAAGCTGAATTCTTTATCTTTGATAACGTTCGTTACAGCAGCGGTACCCAGGAATCGTATTACCACATCGATAGCGAAGAAGGATGGTGGAATAGCGGCCGTGCCGATCGGCAGAACTTTGGCGGCCAGATCTCGCCCAAACGCGGTTATTTTCCTGTTCCCCCGACTGATACCCTGCAGGATGTTCGCTCCGAGATTGTGATGGCCTTAGAAGCCGCCGGCGTGGAAATGGAAATTCATCACCACGAAGTTGCCACGGCTGGACAATCTGAATTAGGGATGCGTTTTAATACCCTAACCCGAATGGCTGACAATACTCTTTTGTATAAATATATTGCAAAAAATGTAGCCCGAAAAAATGGGAAGACTGTTACATTTATGCCCAAGCCTTTGTTTGGAGATAACGGTTCAGGTATGCATGTGCACTCCTCCCTTTGGAAAGGCGACAAAAACGTGTTTTTTGAAGCATCCGGGTATGCCGGGCTCTCTGATACCGCAAAGTATTATATTGGCGGTCTTCTAAAACATGCCCCCGCTCTTCTGGCCCTAACCTCCCCTACAACCAATTCCTTCCGACGTTTGGTTCCGGGATACGAGGCACCGGTAAATTTAGCCTACTCACAGCGTAATCGCTCAGCGATTTGCCGAATACCGGTTACAAAAAGCTCTAAGGCAAAGCGTGTTGAGTTCCGAGCGCCGGACCCATCCGCTAATCCATACTTATGTTTTTCGGCAATACTAATGGCTGGTTTAGACGGGATTCAAAACCGAATTGATCCTGGCGCGCCTCAGGATAAGGATCTGTACGATCTGCCGAGCGAAGAAGCAAAAAAGGTAAAACAAGTTCCTGGTTCACTGGGAGCGGTGCTTGACGCTTTGGAAGCGGATCACGAATTCTTGTTGAAAGGCGATGTTTTTACCACTGATCTTTTAGAAGCCTACATCAGTTACAAGCGAGTCAATGAGCTAGAACCGGTTCGTTTACGGCCTACTCCATTTGAATTTACCTTGTATTTTGATATATAAATAAGAGCTAATTTCCACAAATCAAAGCGTGACCGGATTAAACATCCCTGGTCACGCTTTTTTTTGGAATAATGTTAAAATCGAGAAATGAATAAATCGATTACTGGCAGCATATCTAAAGATCTCTCCGCTCAGGAAATTGAAAACCTAATGTTATTGAAACTGCGGCAAGCTCTATCCAAACTTAATCAGATCGATTTTGAAAAAATTCCTAGTGTACATGAAATATTGATCCTTATCGCAAAATTGTCGTATCAGATAGTTTCTGCTTCCTCTGTGGTCGTTTTTCCTTACAATGGGATCACTTATGATTTTGACCTTGGATCGATTATCACTGCCTCAAAAGGCAAGCGACCTCAACAAAAAGGAGATGGGTACTCGGTCACACCTATCTCTCTGGAGGATTCCCCCCTACTCCACAAAATTGGCCGAGAATCAATTCGCCTTAGATCCTTCCTTACCACCGCTTTAACCAATGAAATTCCAAATAATCCCCAGGATAAATTCTCAGAAAATTCATCTTCCACATGTTTTCCGCTTGTGCATGGCAACGATGCTTATGGAATAATCATTATAAACCTATGCGAAAATAATAAAATATCACAATCAGACCTCCTTTTGCTTGAAATATGGATAGATCAGGCATCATTAGTGTTGCGCCATGCGAATGCTATTGAAAAATATCATGAAAACATAAAACAAAAAGAGAATGAGGTAAAAAAATTACAGGATGCGACATCCTTGCTATTCTCTCGCCTCGGTTTAGAAGATACCCTAAATGCCATTCTTACCATGGCGCTTGAGTTGACTGGAGCCCACTATGGAATTTTCCGTCTGATCGATGAAGGGAAAAATAAGTTAGTTACCAGCTCCTTTGTCGGTGTGGATATGCAGCGGCCTAAAATTGAGGAATTACCCATCGATGAGCATAGCGTTATGGGTAAAGTTGCCATAACGAAAAAGCCAGCCCTCATTCCAGATCTTTCAAAACTCCCGCTTGGAAATTACTACCCCTTAGACGATGATATTGTGATGAGATCAGAGTTGGCCATCCCCTTATTGAATTCGAATGGTGGTCTTGAAGGAGTGCTAAATTTAGAAAGCCCCCTTCCCGGAGCTTTTACATCGCATCATCAGTTCCTGATCGAATCGCTTGCCACTACTGCCGTACTGGCGATTCGCGAGTTTCGCTTGCTCAATTTCTTCCTCGAAGTCACTACGAACATTTTCAAGATTTCAAAATACCAAACTTTGGATTACTTGGTAAAACAAACAAGTGAATTCTCGAACAGCGCGAATTGTGAAATTTGGAGCGTCGACGACTCACGACTGAGGCTTATTGCTAGTTCTAAGGTGGATGATTCTTCTCAGGTAATACCATTTAGGAGTCTTCCAGAGCCAATTGTAAACACCTTTTATGATCTAAAAGATTTTCCGGTTGAGAATTTAGTTGAGCATTACTCAAAATTTGCCGCTATTTCCATTTCAAATTCCTTGGTTGCTCCTTTGTTCCTTTCAGAAAAAAAAGTGCCAGAATATTTCATGGTTGTCTGCGGTTACCCAGAAAAAAACGATCTGGTATTGCTGCGAAATGATTGGAATTTGAGAATCCTAAATTTTATTCTTTCCTTTGTCCATATTGCCATTGAAAATGACGATCGGAATAACAAATTAAAAATGGAACAAGAACAACGTATGCTTGCGGAGACATTTGCCGCCATCGGCGATGTAGCTTCCAATATTCTCCACATCGTTAATAACAAAGTAGGCTTGATCCCGGTGAAGATACAAACCATCCTAGAGAAAAGGAAAAGCTATTTAGCTGAGGATGAATATCTTACGAGAAACTTAGGGGAGATCGAAAAATTCGCGACCGAAGCTATGCAAACAGTAAGTAAAAACCTGATCAACCTTAGGCCGATCGCGGTAGGAGAAGTAGATCTGGGTGATGAAATTCAAAAGGTAGTTCATGAATTCCGAGAACAAAAAAACGTCGTAATAACCCTTAATTTTGATAATGACCTTCCGTTGGTTCAAGCAAACGAGCAAAGCGTCAAATTTATCTTTTTAAACATACTGGAAAACGCGATCCAAGCTATGGATGGGATCGGTAAAATCGAAATTGAGGTAGTTGTTGAACCAGAATTTGTTTCTGTGTTGATTCAAGATAATGGACCTGGGATTAATGATTCGTTACAGACCAAATTATTTGAATTTGGGAATTTACAAACAAACGCCACCCAAAAGAAAAATCTCGGATTTGGTCTATGGTGGGTAAAAACAATATTATCTCGTTTAGGCGGTAAGATCAGCCTAAAAAGCAGCGAAGGTAGCGGATCAACCTTTACTATCTCCTTACCAAGAGTGAAAAGCGGGATTACCTAAAGTGAGAACTGTATTGTTGGTCGATGATGATACTTCTTGGCTACAAATACTGATTGAGTTATTTCAAGACCTCGAATTTTCGATCGACTCTGCGAATTCACTGGAATTGGCCTTGCCTTTTTTGAGCAAAAAACACGACTTGGCTGTATTTGATCTATCGCTATCCGGGGAAGATCATAAAAACAAAGATGGCTTGTTTTTATTAGAAAAAATTCAAAAGCTTGACCCAAGTTGTAGATCGATCATGCTAACTGGTTTTGCGACTGTAGATATTGCGGTGAATGCCATTGTGGAATTAGGCGCGGTCCATTTTTTTCGAAAAGAAAGTTTTAATGTGGCCGAGTTTATCAGTAACGTAAATAAATTATTACCGCTAGCGAATCCGGATCAAACAAAAGAATCATCTACTTTTGAAACCACAACAAACGCCACGGTAAATACGCCCAATTATTCTGCGACCGTTCTCATCATCGAAGATGACGAAAACTGGCGAAAAGTTCACCGTGAAATATTGGAAGACATGGGTGTAAACGCCATTGAATGTTCCAGTTATGGACAAGCGATCGGACAAATAAACAAGGGGAATTTCTCCTTAGTATTGTTGGACTTGAATTTGCGAAATGAACTACCTGTTAACTCCAAAGTTCAAAATCGATCTGATCTGGAAGGGCTCCAGTTGCTCAGCCGAATAAAGGACAAAGGAATTCCAATCATTATCGTTAGCGGACTATCTTCCCCCGCTCTGATCGACTCAATTTATTCTGGCCAAAACATTTTCGCGTATTTTGAAAAGCAACACTTCATACGATCCTCCCTAACTCAAGCGATTCGAGAGGCGATTTTAGAAACTGAGCAGAAACAAAAAACGAATGAATTAACGCATCGAGAAAATGAAGTATTAACTTTAATGGTAGAGGGTTTAACCAATAAGCAAATAGCTCTGCGATTATTTATTACACCAAACACAGTAAAGAGGCATTTAAAAGCCATATTTGAAAAATTTGATGTTCACACCCGTTCCGGTGCTGTCGCGAAAGCCATTAATCGGTAATATTTTTACCAACCAACAACTGACTAATATCATTGATAAAAAATATATTCTGCGATAAAATACTATTACTGTTAGTGAAATTATTCACAATAAGAATCGTATGACCTTTTGCGGATAATTTTCAATCAAAATTCAGGAGGTTTTTTATGAGCAATGAGAGTTTCGACGCCCTATTACCCATCGAAATGGCAAGAAGGGCAGAATTGTTAGGAGTTCGAAAAGCTGAGGCACCTTTTGTCCGGTTTTTGGCTCTTTCAATTTTGGCTGGCGCGTTCATCTCACTTGGAGCAATGTTTGCTACCACCATGGCTACCGGTGGTGCTGCATTACCTTATGGGGTTAACCGATTGTTGATTGGTTTTGTTTTCAGTTTAGGTCTAATATTAGTTGTAGTTGGTGGTGCTGAGCTTTTCACAGGAAATAATCTAATTGTGATGGCATGGGCAAATAAAAAAATTAAGACCGGTGCCTTACTAAAAAGCTGGGCGATCGCTTATTTTGGAAACTTTCTTGGCGCGCTTGGAACCGTAGCATTGGTTTATCTTAGTGGTCAATACCTATTTGGTGGAGATGTTAAGATTGGTTTTTCTGCGCTTTCCATCGCGGCCGCAAAAGCTGGCTTAGACCCTGTAAAAGCATTTTTTCTGGGTCTCTTATGCAACGCCTTGGTTTGTTTAGCAGTTTGGATGTCATATAGCGCCAGAACTACTATCGATAAAATAACCACTATCATTTTCCCGATCACCGCGTTCGTAGCGATGGGATTTGAACACAGTATCGCGAATATGTACTTCATTCCTGTTGGTTTGGCGATCAAGTATTTTGATCCCGCTTTCACCGCAAAATTTATCGAAGTAACAGGTACAAACTTAGATAAGTTAAACGTTGCCAATTTCTTTATCAACAACCTAATTCCAGTAACTCTCGGGAATATTGTTGGTGGTACGGTATTTGTGGCAGGAATTTATTGGATGATTTTCTTAAAAGATTCGAAATAAGGAAAGGGAAAAATAAAATGAAAGCATATATTTT
>CAIRYE010000419.1 GCA_903882765.1 uncultured Anaerolineae bacterium | reverse complement strand
TGTAACGGGCAACAAAATCAGAATTGGCTGCATACCAATCAACGATCCTGCCCTTTCCTTCATCGCCCCATTGAGTTCCCACAATAATTTGTAAAGACATAGTTCCTCCAACTTGCTACGAATATTGATCCGCGAAGCGATTATTTTCAACGATAAATAAATCTCGCGAGGTAAGAAAAAAAGATAAGAACGACAGCGAAAACGGAAAGGAAATTCGCGAGGTGTTGGATAAGCGGGAGTTTCCAGTTTGGTTGCATTCGCTGGACAAACAAGTCAAGGTTTTCGACGTCCGTTGTTTTTATCCGGTCGAACGGCTTTGCACCATTCGCTTCACCAAAAACAAAGCCGGTGGGGTCGTTTAGGTTATAGGTGTTATCAGCAATAGTATAAACCGAGCCAACCTCCAGAGTAGGTTTAAACTCGTTCATTCCATAACCGAATAACACCTCATAAGGGCTAAGAGTGCTGGAATTCTGGTCAAAAACTCGAGCGTCGTTGAGATCATCCTGAATATTGAGGATCGGATACGTTTCGCCGAGTACCACCTTTTGGTAAATTTCAAGGCTTCCATCAACATAGAATTGTCGTTTTTGCAGCGTGTCCATTGGAAGAGCGATGTACACACTAACGAAAACAAATATAAGAAGAGTTGAAACTATCCAAGTAAAGAGCTTTGCTCTCTCGCTGATAATGAAGTGATTAAAGATAGTGTTCGCGCTAAGACCCCCACCAATAGCAAGCGGGAGAATGAGCACGGCAGTGTATCGAGGATTAACGTGAAGGGATCTTAAAATAGGCAATTGGCTGAGTGTCGCGTAAAACCAACCCTTCGTGGTAATGAACTCGAAAGTAAGTTCAACAAAGATGGCAAGAACAGCAATAGATATGATTTGAATGGCGGTTAACTTAATTTTCTTGGTAAACACCATCCAAACGAATAGCATTACCCCCGCTAGCAGAAATAAAATTAACACCGGTGAAACAGAAATATCCAATTCCCAAGATGCCAAAGTGCTGCCGGTAGTGCTCATCAGCAGTTCCCAAGTATATTTTGGGGTTTTCCCAGCGAGAAAGCCAAGTGGGGCAAATGTCATTGACCCTAGTAATTGGAATAGTATGCTTTTTAGGCTTTGTAACAAGGTTGTATTGAATTCATCCGATAACACCCGAGGGAAATTTCGCAAGAAAAAAAGCACGGCTGATAATTTTGACGCGATCAACATTGCGGTAAAAAGCAATCCCCATCCGATGTTTTTAACAAGTGAACCTATGTCCAGAAGCATTGGAAAGAACGAATAGATCAGCGGCAAGGTGAGTAAGGTTGAAAACACAAAATAGACAATGGGATAAAAACCGCCCCCGTACAACAAGGTTGCGAAGACAATGGCAAGTAGAATGCCGTTAAAGTACGCCCCATCTTTGCGGAGCGATCCAATGATCACGAACGGTAGGAGCGGGAAAGCCATAAACGTAAGGTGCCCAATGCCCATATGTTGCAAGTAAAAACCGTTTACAACAAAAAAGCTTGCCGCAAGTGCGCTGGACCATGGATCTAACTTGAGGATTTTTCTGGCAAGAGTGAATGTCCCAGCCATACCCACAAGGATAAATATTCCGATGGAGGTGATGCTTGCCACCCACGGATCAATGAATAAAGTGAGTAATTGGGGAAGCGAGAACTGGATCTGTTGTGGGTTGGGGTAGGAAGGGAGTCCGCCGCCAAAACTAGGGGTGTACCATTGAATGGAAAGACCATTTATTCTGTAGTGCAAGTCGCTATCGATCAGGCGGGGAATAAAATATTTGTAATCCATGCCTACATATGGATAATATTGAGACAGGAAAAAGAGAACCAAGCCAACAAAGGCTATGGATTGCAGGAAAACCGGGATCCATTCTTTTTTATTTTGCATAATACAGTTGTTTCGATAAAAAGTTTAGCATAAAATACGCTAATGTTTTGGAATGGTTAAACAAAATGGCAACCATCTCATCATAGGATGGTTGCCATTTTATTGAAAAGAGTTCACTGGCTTTATTTTTACTTTACGGGGCGCAAACGCCGCCCTCCCAGAATATATTCCCGGCTTTTCGGATTCCCGGGAACGAGTATTGCTGTAAGACGTAATAACCATCGTTTCGTAAGTAAAACAACTTGATATCGCCATCTGATTCAGTAGAGGCGCCAAGCACCTGAGGTTTGCCATTGATGTAACAAATATCTTCTGGCAAGGTTCCCATATCAACATCCACCCCAAAAAAGGCTTGTTGAGATGCTCCACAAGCGCTAAGAGCGGTGAGTA
>CAIRYE010000418.1 GCA_903882765.1 uncultured Anaerolineae bacterium | reverse complement strand
ATTCTTGAGGAGAATGGCCCCTTGGCCTTATCCAAAACCTTACCAAGTTCCATCCCGCAACCTAAACCATTTGAAGAACTGGATGACCGCCACGAACTTGGAGCCTTGCCTGAACGAGAAATGGTGCGCATCTTGGACGCGAAGGGCAACCTAGTAGCCAGCCCGCGCGGAAGACCCGAGGATATTATTCCGCTCAGCGCGGATGGATTGGCGAGTTTACAGATCCACGCGGATCGGTGGGAGACCGTTACCATCGATGAATTCAGCTACCTTGTTTTCAATCATCCCGTTTTGTTGGATGGAAAGCTATCGTATATCATTCAGGTTGCCCGCCCGCTTACCGAGCAAGCCAGATCGCTCAAATTTTTGGTAGGCACCTTGCTCGCCGGTGGTTTGATCACCGTTCTCACCGCTTTTGCCATCGGCTGGGTCTTCTCCAAGATCATCCTTGACCCGATCCAGAAGATCACCCAAACCGCGCAGGCCATTGGCGATGAAAACGATTTTAGCCGCCGGGTGCAATACAACGGGCCGCGCGATGAAATTGGCGCGTTGGCGCATACCTTTAACGGGATGCTGGAAAAGCTGCAAGGCAGCTATAAACAGGTAGCCCACTCACTGGATATGCAGCGGGAATTTGTAGCCGATGTGAGCCATGAGCTGCGAACCCCGCTTACTACCCTGCGCGGCAATATTGGCTTGCTGCGTCGTGAACCGCCCTTGCCCAGCGAGGAGCAAGCCGATATCTTGGCGGATGTGAACGAGGAAAGCGACAGAATGATCCGCTTGGTGAATGAGCTGTTGGTGCTGGCGCGTGCCGATGCCGGCCGCAACCTAAGCCTAGCCGCGTTTAACCTAAGCGAGCTGTTGGAAGAAACTACCCGCCAAGCTCGGCTGTTAGACCCTGCCCGCGGGATCGATTGCGATGCCGGCGAAGGTTTGGTTGCCATTGGCGATAAAGACGCCGTGAAACAAGTGCTGCTGATCGGTGTGGATAACGCGCTCAAGCACTCCAGCGGTAGTGTGCGCGTAACGGCGAAGAAGCTTGGCAACGTTGTGGAGATGCGCGTGATCGACAGCGGCGAGGGCATAACACCCGAAAAACTGGAACACCTATTTGACCGCTTCTACCGTGGAGAGGATGCCGCTACCATTCCCGGCTTTGGCCTTGGCTTGCCCATCGCGCGGTCGTTGGTGCAAGGGATGGGCGGAGATATCCGCATGGTCAGCGAAGAAGCGCATGGCAGCCAATTGGTGATCACCTTGCCCGTCGGCTAGCCGCGCGGCGCAACCAAAAAATCTACATAATTTACACATAATTTTCCTACAGTATTCACACTTAATTCTTCCACTCCTTCCTATAATCAAAGAGTGGAAGAATTTTTTTAACATTGGAGAGTCCTATGAAGGTTCAGCATCCCCTACGACGATTTTTGTTCGTTATCCTACTCATTGCCCTGTTTCTTAGCGCATGTTCAAGTACCAAAAGCGCTACCGCCGGCACAACTACCGGCACGGTAAAATCGATCATGGTTACCGACCTGATAGAGACCAGCGGAAACCTAAGCGCTGGCCGGCTTGCCCAACTAAAATGGAGCACCACCGGGCAAATTGAATCGGTGAGCGTGAAGGTGGGCGACAAGGTGAAGAAAGATCAGATCCTTGCTACCCT
>CAIRYE010000417.1 GCA_903882765.1 uncultured Anaerolineae bacterium | reverse complement strand
TGCCAGTAGTTGTGCCGGCGGTAGCGCTTTTGGTACTTGAACATGCGCTAAGAAACAGGGCAATGAGTAGGATAACGAACAAAAACCGTCTTAGGGGATGCTGAACCTTCATAGGACTCTCCAATGTTAAAAAAATTCTTCCACTCATTGATTATAGGAAGGAGTGGAAGTAATAAGTGTGAATACTATAGGTAGATTATGTGTAAATTATGTAGATATTTTAGGATCAACCACGTGGCTAACCGACCGGCAAGGTGATCACCAATTGGCTGCCATGCGCTTCTTCGCTGACCATGCGAATATCTCCGCCCATCCCTTGCACCAGCGACCGCGCGATGGGCAAGCCAAGGCCAAAGCCGGGGGTGGTGGCGTTATCCTCCCCACGGTAGAAGCGGTCAAACAGGTGTTCCAGTTTTTCGGGCGTTATGCCCTCGCCGCTGTCGATCACGCGCATCTCCACAACGTTGCCAAGCTTCTTCACTGTTACGCGCACCTCCCCGCTGGAGTGCTTGAGCGCGTTATCCACACCGATCAGCAGCACTTGTTTCACGGCGTCTTTATCGCCAATGGCAATCAAACCTTCGCCGGCATCGCAATCGATCCCGCGGGCAGGGTCTAACAGCCGAGCTTGGCGGGTGGTTTCTTCCAGCAGGTCGCTTAGGTTAAACGCGGCTAGGCTAAGATTGCGGCCGGCATCAGCACGCGCCAGCACCAACAGCTCATTCACCAAGCGGATCATTCTGTCGCTTTCCTCGTTCACATCAGATAAGATATCGGCTTGCTCCTCGCTAGGCAAGGGCGGTTGACGGCGCAGCAAACCAATGTTGCCGCGCAGAGTAGTAAGCGGGGTACGCAGCTCGTGGCTCACATCGGCAACAAACTCACGCTGCATATCCAGCGAGTGGGCTACCTGTTTATAACTGCCTTGCAGCTTTTCTAGCATCCCGTTAAAGGTATGCGCCAAGTCGCCAATTTCATCGCGCGGCCCGTTGTAATGCACACGGCGGCTAAAATCGTTTTCATCGCCAATAGTCTGCGCGGTTTGGGCGATCTTCTGGATCGGGTCTAGGATGATCTTGGAGAAGACCCAGCCGATAGCGAAAGCGGTGAGAACGGTGATCAAACCACCGGCAAGCAAGGTGCCAACCAATAATTTGAGCGATCTGGATTGCTCGGTAAGCGGGCGGGCAACCTGAATAATATACGAGAGCTTTCCATCCAACAAAACGGGATGGTTGAAAACAAGGTAGCTGAACTCATCGATGGTAACGGTCTCCCACCGATCAGCGTGGATCTGCAAACTCGCCAATCCATCCTCGCTGAGTGGAATAATATCTTCGGCTCTTCCGCGCGGGCTGGCTACTAAGTTGCCCTCCGCGTCCAAGATGCGCACCATTTCTCGTTCAGGCAAGGCTCCAAGTTCGTGGCGGTCATCCAGTTCTTCAAATGGTTTAGGTTGCGGGATGGAACTTGGTAAGGTTTTGGATAAGGCCAAGGGGCCATTCTCCTCAAGAAT
>CAIRYE010000416.1 GCA_903882765.1 uncultured Anaerolineae bacterium | reverse complement strand
ACCGCAATCGATCTCGCATATTGGGGAATTAAAAGAAGTATATAGTTGTTGGATGTTTTGTAAGGGTGGTTTTTGGTAGATAAGTTTGCTCAATGGTCCTCTTTTTTATAAAATGAATCTATGGAACATTCAAAGGATGAACTATGAATATTTTAACTTGGTATGGGCATTCCACCATTGGCATTAATACCAATGGCACTAAATGCATTGTAGACCCCTTTTTTGATAACAACCCCGCCTCCCCGATCAAGGCAAGCGAAGTAGAAGCGGACGTTTTGTTGATCACGCATGGCCATAGCGATCACATAGGGGATACTATCGCTATAGCCAAAAGAACCGGGGCTTTGGTCATCTCAAATTATGAGATCGTGCGTTGGCTGGGTCAAAAAGGAGTACTAAACACCCACGCCCAGCATATAGGCGGTGGGCATCAATATCCTTTTGGTTATCTCAAGCTCACCATGGCACTTCATGGTTCGATCCTAGAGGATGGAAGTAATGGCGGAAACCCTGCAGGCTTACTCTTGACCACAATAGATGGCAAGAAGATCTATTGCGCTGGCGATACCGGGTTATTTGGGGATATGCGCCTGATCGGCGAGGAAGGCATTGACATTGCCCTCCTTCCAATTGGTGATAACTACACTATGGGTCCCTCCGACGCGCTGCGAGCGGTAAAACTGATCGATCCAAAAGTAGTTGTACCGATCCATTTCAATACGTGGAACTTGATCGATCAAGATGTAGAAAAATGGGCAGAGGATGTCAGGCGCGAAACCAGGTCTATTCCGAAAGTTCTATTGCCCGGGGAAACCTTAGAGTTTTAGCCACAACGGATATTTTTACCATCAAAAAAGGATTAAAAACCTTTAAAGGTATAATCTAACCTTCGTAAGTAAACTAAATCAAAGGCACGGAAAAAATGTCAGAAAAGCATACGTTTCAATCGATCATCCTAAAACTTCAACAATACTGGGCGGATAAAGGTTGTGTAATTTGGCAGCCCTATTACACACAGGTTGGGGCGGGCACCATGAACCCCGCTACCTTCTTAAAGGTACTTGGCCCCGAACCTTGGAGTGTCGCTTATGTTGAGCCATCCGTTCGGCCAGATGATGGCCGCTATGGCGAGAACCCTAACCGACTGCAGATGCACTATCAATTTCAGGTGATCCTTAAACCAGACCCCGGTAACCCGCAGGAACTCTATTTAGAATCCCTCAAGGCGATTGGGATCGATCCACGTATGCATGATATTCGTTTTGTGGAAGATAACTGGGAACAACCTGCCATCTCTGCATGGGGTTTGGGCTGGGAGGTTTGGCTTGATGGCCAGGAGATCACTCAGTTCACCTATTTTCAGCAGGTCGGCGGAATTGCCCTCGACCCGGTAGCGGTGGAGATCACCTACGGCCTCGACCGCATCTTGATCGCCCTAAATGACGCGCCCTCCATCTGGAACGAACCTTGGTCTGATACGTTGAAGTATGGCGAGATCAGGCAACAGGCTGAGTTTGAACACAGCAAATATTATTACGAGGTAGCGGATGTTGAACGTGCCCGAGAAATGTACGAGTTGTTCGCGGCCGAATGCCTCTCCTGTTTGGAAAAAGGGTTGGTACTGCCAGCGCATGATTATGTTCTCAAATGCTCCCACACCTTCAATATCATGGATGCGCGAGGAGCGGTCGGTGTAACCGAACGCCAGGCGTACTTTAGACGAATGCGAGATATGGCCCGAAAAGTTGCCGAAGCCTACCTGGAGCAACGAAAGCAAGCTGGGTTTGTATTGCCATCCACCGACAAAGAAAAAACAACAATAGTGCCAGAAAACACCTCCGCGATCGTTCGTGGTGAATCTTCGCAAAATTTTCTTTTGGAAATCGGCGTTGAAGAATTACCCGCGGGCGATGTTGATAGCGCTTACGGACAACTTGTTGAAAAAGTAACTGGCTGGTTAAAAAGCTTGTCGTTATCGCATGATGGCATCAGCGTGTTTGCCACCCCTCGCCGTCTCTCTGTCATCGTAGAGAACTTAGCCGCTCTTCAGCCAAACAAAGAAGAGCTTGTAAAAGGCCCCCCCGCTGATAGAGCCTTTGCCGCGGATGGCAGCCCAACCCCCGCCGCTATCGGTTTCGCCGCAAAGAATGGTGTTGCTCCTGCCGATCTTAAAGTTCAGGAGATCGATAATGGTAAGTATGTGGTGGCCATGGTTTATAAAACTGGTCAGCACGCCGTCGATGTTCTTGCCGCTCAATTACCTCAGTTCATCGCCGATATTAAGTTCGAGCGTTCTATGAAGTGGAACAATTCCGGCGTCGCATTCTCTCGGCCGATCCGCTGGCTCGTCGCTCTCTTTGGCGAGCAGGTGATTCCATTCCAATCGGCAGGTGTCCCCTCTGGTGCGATCTCTCGTGGTTTGCGGCCGTTCGACTCTCCCGATCTCAAGATAAATTCCGCTGCGTCCTATCGATCGCAGATCGAGCAAGCCGGCATCATTCTGGATGGAAAAAGCAGATCAGCAAAGATCGAAGAGATGGTCATTAAGGCAGCCAAATCCCTTGGTGGCAATGCTT
>CAIRYE010000415.1 GCA_903882765.1 uncultured Anaerolineae bacterium | reverse complement strand
GCCGATGACTTGCGAGCAACAACGTCTAGCGTCATCTCTCCGTTGTTGGGGATTCCCCTGGCGGTAAAAGATATTATCGCTGTAGAGGGTATGCCCTGTACGGCGGGTTCTAAGATCCTTGAGGGCTACTATCCACCCTATACCGCCACCTCCGTAAAAAAGTTGGAACAAGCTGGCATGATCGTGCTTGGCAAGACCAATACTGATGAGTTTGCTATGGGGTCCACCACCGAAAATTCAGCTTATGGGGTTACCCACAATCCTTGGAAGTACGACCATGTACCGGGTGGTTCCTCGGGTGGCAGCGCGGCAGCGGTAGCGGCACGGTTTGCGCCGGCAGCGCTGGGAACCGACACCGGCGGCAGTGTTCGTCAGCCCGCGGCATTTTGCGGTATCAGCGGCTTAAAACCAACCTATGGACGCGTTTCTCGTAATGGGTTGGTAGCATATGGTTCTTCGCTGGATGTGTGCGGAGTATTTGGCGCTGGCGTGGAAGATCTTTGGCCAGTGTACCAAGCCATGGCCGGTAAAGACCCGCTCGACGCGACCACCGCCGACAAACCCGTGCTCGCGCCTGATGAAAAAGCGAACGATCTAAAAGGAATTCGCATCGGTATTCCGAAAGAATATTTCATCGCTGGTATTCAACCTGAAGTGGAGAGCGAAATCCGTAAAGCGATCGAGGTAATGGCGTCGTTAGGCGCTGAGATCATTGATGTCAGCCTGCCACATACCGAATACGCGGTCCCCGTTTATTACATTCTCGCGCCAGCGGAAGCCTCTGCCAACCTAGCCCGTTTCGATGGTGTTCGCTATGGTCCGCGGGCAGAGGGCAGCAACATGTGGGATGTATTCCTCAAAACACGTGGAGAAAAATTTGGGGATGAGGTGACTCGCCGTATCATGCTTGGTACCTACGCGCTTTCCTCCGGGTATTACGATGCATATTATGGGCAGGCGCAAAAAGTTAGAAAGTTGATCAGAAAAGATTTTGAAGACGCATTTAAACAAGTAGACGCGGTTTTAGGGCCGGTTGCGCCAACCACCGCCCTCAAGATCGGCGCGCACTCCGGCGATCCGCTTTCAATGTATTTGGAAGATATTTACACCCTAACCGCTAATTTAGCGGGTGTACCTGGGTTAGCCCTCCCGGCTGGGTTTGATAAAGCCGGATTACCGGTAGGGATGCAATTATTGGGCAATTTCTTTGAAGAGAATACCCTCTACCGCATTGGTAAGGTGTATCAGCAAAACACCTCCTGGCATAAACAAAAGCCAGTATTGCCTTAAAACAAACCCGAGATAATCAGGAGAGCAACAATGAACATACTTGTAACGGGTGGAGCTGGCTACATTGGTTCAGCCACAGCCGCAAAATTGATCGAAGAAGGACATCAGGTGACCGTGCTCGATTCGTTGGTGACTGGCCATGTCGAGGCGGTTCCCGCGGGGGCTGTTTTTGTTCAAGGTGATCTATCTGATCAGCTTGCTATGGAACAGGTTTTTTCCAGCAGCAAATTTGACGCGATCCTGCACTTTGCCGCGTTTATTGAAGCTGGCGAGAGCATGAAAGATCCAGCCAAATTCTTTCAGAACAACCTGATCAATACCTTGAATTTACTTAAGACCGCCACAAACTATGGCGTAAACAAGATCGTTTTTTCCTCCACCGCGGCTGTTTTCCGCTCGAGTGAGGAACCGTTGGACGAAGAATCTGCCATCGAACCAGCAAACGCCTATGGTTTTACCAAACTAGCTGTAGAGCAAAGCCTGGAGTGGTATCGCAAGATCCATGGTTTGCGATAT
>CAIRYE010000414.1 GCA_903882765.1 uncultured Anaerolineae bacterium | reverse complement strand
AAGATTTGGTGAAGCGATACATCAACCCGGAACTGTGTGAAATTACCGAAGACTTGGTTTACACCGAGCCATTCAACGATTACAAAGGCCGAAATGATGTTACCCCCGCCAATTTGGCTTGGGTAAAGGAAAATGTTTATGGCGATGCCGCCCTACGTTTGGAAGCCGCCAAGCTGAAATTTGAATTTCTCACCAATGCCCAAGCGCTCATTCATGGTGATCTGCACACCGGTTCCATCTTTATCAAGCAAGAAGCAACCAAGATCATCGATCCCGAGTTCGCCTTCTACGGCCCCATCGGCTACGACACCGGCAACATTGTCGCCAACCTCATCTTCGCCTGGGCTCATGGTGATGCAACGATCACCGACCCAGCTGAAAAGGCAAAATTCTGTGGCTGGGTTGAGAAAACGATCGTGGAAGTTGTAGATATGTTCAACGCCAAGTTTATGAAGTCATGGAAAGAGAACGTAACCGAGATTTCGGCCAAAGAACCTGGTTTTGCCGAATGGTATTTGATGGGCGTGATGCGGGATACAGCCGCGGTGGCTGGCCTTGAGCTTTCCCGCCGTACCTTAGGCTTGGCTCATGTAAAAGATATCACCTCCATTTCGGAAGAAAAACCCCGTTTGCGAGCCGAACGCATTTGCCTTTCCGCGGCAAAGAACTTCATCAAGCAGCGCAACAATTATCAGGACGGTAAAGCCTTTCTCAACGAATTACTGCAAACGGCCAAACAGTTCTAAACCTTTGATCTATGAATGGCCTGAAACAGAGGAGCACCCTGTCTCAGGCCAATTTTTTGGAGTTACAAATGCCATCAACAAATGATATCTTAGCGATCGAAAGCGTTAAACTGGATGACGAGAACAACGCTTTGATCTTGCTCGACCAAACCCTGATCCCAAATGAAACCAAATACCTAAAATTAACTACCCAAGAAGGTATTTGGGAAGCCATTTACGAGCTGCGCGTAAGGGGCGCTCCCGCTATCGGCATCGCGGCCGCGTTTGGGTATTACCTTGCCGCCAAGAACATTCTAAGCGCAAATATCCGCCAAAATTATAGCCAATTTGCCTCAGAAACTCGAAAGGCGAAGGAATACCTAGCCAGTTCACGCCCAACCGCTGTGAACCTATTTTGGGCTTTGGACAGAATGGAAAAAGTAGTAACGGATAACCCCGATCTTGATGTTCCCGCCCTTGTGGCTGCCCTCAAAGCTGAATCACTTGCCATTCGGGCAGAGGATGAACAGGTTTGCCGCTCGCTCGGTGAGTACGGCCTTACTTTACTCAAACCAGGAATGGGCCTAATTACTCACTGCAATGCTGGTACCCTCGCTACCGCCCGTTACGGAACCGCCACCGCCCCAATGTACTTCGGTCAAGCCAAGGGCTATGGTTTCAAGGTCTTTGCCGATGAAACCCGACCACTCAATCAAGGCGGACGCCTCACAACTTTCGAGCTGCAAGCCGCCGGCATTGATGTAACCCTTATCTGCGACAATATGGCATCCATCACCATGAAGAACGGCTGGGTGAACGCCGCCCTGGTTGGCTGCGATCGTGTGGCCGCCAACGGTGATGCCGCAAACAAGATCGGAACCTCCGGTCTCGCCATCTTAGCCAAACACTATGGCATTCCTTTTTACGTTTTCGCGCCAACCTCAACCATCGACCTTAACACCGAGACCGGTGACGGTATCCATATTGAGCTGCGCAAACCCGAGGAAGTGACCAGCAAATGGTATGCCAAACCAATGGCTCCCGCTGGGGTAAAGGTCTATAACCCCGCTTTTGATGTGACCGACCACACCCTCATCACAGCCATCATTACAGAAAACGGTATAGCTTATCCCCCCTACGAAGAGAGCCTGCCCAAGCTGGTAAAACGATAGTCTGCTACGCAAGATGCCTCGCTTGTTTGGAAAATAAAAATCAGGGATTATCAAATCCCTGATTTTTTATGCCGAGAGAACACAGGTATTTATTTTTCAACCAACTTTTTGATCCCACTCAGAACGATGTCCCAATTTTGTTTGGAATGATCTGCCTCCTCTTGGGTAGAGTTGTTATCTTGAGTGATAGTTAGGGTAGTCAAGTTTCCTACCTTTGATAATTCATATTTCACCGTTTTGTAATTTTCCGGCACATCTTCCAACCCCGCCATCGAACTCCAGTAGGATGATATCAACGTCTTATCGGGCACGATTTCCAAAATAATGCCTTTATCTTCGTAAGTCTGTCCGTTCCAAACACCCTTATAGGTTATAGGGCTGCCTACCATCCAATTCGTGGTCACTTCTGTGCCGAATAAATATTGTTTGATCAATTCTGGATCGGTAAGAGCTTCCCAGATCTTTGTCGGGGAACAATTAATGTTTACGCTGGCTTTGGCAATATAGGAAAAATTCATGAAGGGATCCTGTTTGAAATAATGCAAATGATTGGTTGGTTCATCTAATCCTACCAATAAACTCCGATTTGTACAATTCGAAGAATCGCAATCTGCGCAAATGAAATGCAAATAACAATTCAACCTTGACAGGGAAAGTTCAGACTCTAATTGTTTTCTCATGACCAAAAGCTTGAATTAATACATTTTATTTGGGCGGCGCGATCGAATGGGGTTAATACACCGAAAAAGTGGTCGTTAATGAATACAGCCCCGCAACGAATTGCAGGGCTGTATTACAAAGGAGGGAATAAGGCGAATTAAGGTTTTACTTTGCCGCGTCAGCCAAGGCTGATGTGGCGGATTCTTTTCCAGTAAAGGTTTTATACACCCCACTGTAAAGCCCGTCAAGGTATGCTCCAAAAGCTGGGTCAACAGGTAACATTCGGCAGTTTTCTAACAAAGCCTGCTGAGAATGAAGCCAGGGATATTTCTGTTTTTCTTGTTCACTGTAGCTCGAAATTCGAACTGGACTTCCGGCAATGCGTGTAACCTTGGCATCACCGTCTTTGCCCATCAACTGCATCAGTACCGCCAGTGTTTGGGCGGCTTTCTCATCTTTCGCCTTGGCGGGAATGGTAACTCCCCATGTGGCGTTCCAAGCGTTTTGCAGCGCGGCAGTTTTGATGGAAGCCGCATTGGTATTGTTTTTGTTATCAAAGATACCAGCGGCTTGGCCGCCCCAACTGGTGATTATGGCGACTTTGCCGGTATTGATCGCGTCGAGGATCTCACCGTTACCATAGGTATCGGTGTTATCAGGGCAGTACTTGCGAAGTGAGGCATAATAGTCCAAAGCTTTAGCGCCGGCTTCTGAGTTGAAAAGGGCGTTGCCCTTATCATCCCACAACTGTGCCCCAAAATCCCAAAAATAGGGTAAGAAATCAAGGAATATCTCGGAGTTATGGGCTTTCATAGCAAAAGGATGGACTCCATCCGGTAAAGTTAGGGCTTGTAAATAGGTATGCCACTGCGATGGAGCGATCACTTCGGGCAATGAAACCAGATCGCTGCGATAGAAAACGATGTGGCCATCGGTGAACAAAGGCATCACAAATTGCTTCGAAACCCCATCCGCGCCTGTAAATTGACATTCCTCCCGAATAGATGGGAAGACATCCGAAGCGTCGTAGTTTTTCAGTACAGATGGAGGAATATTGCGCAAGAGCCCGTCAAAGGGTTTTAGCAAACCATCGTTGGCTAATTGCGGCAGCCAAATGTGTCCCGGAATACACACCGCGTCGAATTCAGGTTCGGAGGAGGCCAAGGTCTCGTCCAGCTTGGCGCGATAATTTTCCCAGGCAACGATGGTCAATTCACATTCAAGGCCAGGGTTTTCCTTGATCGATTCAGATAACGCTTCCAGCGCGGGGTCGTTGGGTCCGAGTATTTTGATCATTAGGCCATTCCTTCTACGAATTCTCTAAAATAGTGGCAGTTAGCCACAAGGTCGTCGCTATGACGGTGCAACCCGCCGCCAATCAGGTAGATCACTTCATTTCCGTACACAGAACGCATATCAGGGATCTTTTCCATGGTCATACCGCCGCCGGGGGTTGGGAAGATGGTCGCCATCTGCCCTAGTTCCACTTCTGTGCCGCGAACGATCGACGCGCATTCTTCTTTTGAGAAGCTGAAGCGGCCGCCCCAACTTGGGAAGACGGTTGCGTCCGCGCCAAATAAGCGCGCCATCTGGCCGTACACTGCGTAATGCGACATCCCCGAATCCTTGGAGGTTGTAAACGATCCGATCAGCGCGGGGTGGCTCATAATGGGAAGCCCAAGCGCGTCATCGTCCGCCAGCATTCGCATCGTATCCCAACCAACTAGGCCGGGGCAAACCAATAAACCACCAGCGCCTTTTTGTTTAGCAAATTGCGCTCGTTCAAGGAGTAGCCCAGCGTGGGTAGAAACGTTAGGCATAAAAATACTTTTATATCCAGTTTTTAGGTTCGCTTCAGCAACAGCGTCCGCGCAGCGTTCCAACCGCTCGTTATAGGTAGAAAAGTTCTGATCCGCCAAGCCGTGATCATCTTTGATGATATCGATACCGCCTAAGGCAAACTGGTAGGCAAGTTTTGCTAATTCTTTCGGGCCATACCCCATCGGTTTGATGGCGGTGCATAACATCGGTCGGGTAGGGGCGTTCAAGTATTTTCGTAATCCATTGCGGCCAAAGCGGGGTCCGCGCAGGGCTTTCATGGATTCGGACAATTCAAATTCTTCCACTCTTATACCGGGCTGAATGCTTGAATTGCCAAATACCACGTTCAGGAATTGCGTAGTTTCAGCGCCAACGGTCTCTTCAGCGTAGCTAATGCGAACCAAAAACTTCTCGTTTTGGGCTTCGATCGATTCAATTCGGCCAACAATATGGTCAGTAATATCGCCCGCGGGGGTCAGATCAGCCGGAAACTCAACCGTCTGCTCCAAAGCGAGATCGACCGCCCTCTTATTGGCATCCTCAATAGTAGAAGCAGCTATGGAATAGGTAACGACGAATCGTTTTCCTGATAAGTTAACTGCCACACTCGGCAATCTCATAGAGCTTCCGCCTTCGCGGAGGAATGAACATCCTGCAAACGGACTGCCTGTAGGTCTTCTTCATTAATTTTGAGATCAACAACAGCGTTAAGGTTATCGCTGAGCAATCTTTCAACACCTCGAACCAAGGCGATCGCGTCCAAACCTAACTCTTTCATTAGGTAGGGGCGGCTGGCGCCATGAGCAAATACATCGGGAATCCCTAAGCGAACCAATTTCTTGCCAACCCCATTATCCGCCATTACCTCGGCCACTGAAGTGCCCAAGCCGCCGAGAATGGAGTGGTT
>CAIRYE010000413.1 GCA_903882765.1 uncultured Anaerolineae bacterium | reverse complement strand
TAACCCGCTGTCCATCCAGGAAAAAATCCTCAAAACTTCGCTGGATGTCATCCTCACCCGGGAAAACCCAAACCTGATAGGTTTCGCTTGTTCGGCTCAGGAATAATTTCGCTACTTCCCCTTCCGAGAGAGGGGGCGCGTCTTTTTGATTGGTAACGATGGAAAGGCTGCCGCTGCCGATCTGATACACGGGTTTCTGATCACCTGTGGGGCTGGATCCGTAATAAAGAGCGATATCGGCTAGGGCAGGATCGTTGGTTGGGCTGAGCGTCAGCTTGTTTTTGATGGCGCAGTCCTCGGCCTTGTTGTACCACAACGCGAAAGCGGGGCTTTTGTAGATCGTGATACCTCCTTGGGCACTATTTGCTGAAAATGGCAAGCAGGCGGTTATTAAAAGAAGCAGGGCGAAGAACGAAATAACGCTAGGTTTCATGCCATTGAAAAGAAATAAAAGCAAGCCACGCTGGCAACAAAGCAATAGGCGGAGAACAAATAGAGCGAGTGGTTTTGCAGATAGTTTAGCAGCCATTTGATGGCAAGCCAGCCAGTAATGCCGGCAACCAGAGTGCCCACAAAAACAGGAAGCAGGAAGGAGCCGCCGTTTTGAATGCTGAACAGGTCAAGCATTTCCACTAGGCCGGCGGCCAGCATTACCGGCACCGACATAAGCATCGCGAAACGGGCGGCGCTTTTGCGGTCAAAACCGAGGTACATAGCGCCGCTAATGGTGGACCCACTGCGCGAAGCCCCCGGGAATACCGCCAGCACCTGAAACAAACCGATCAACAAGCTATCGAGCCAGGTGATGGAGGTTAGGTCGCGTTTTTGTTTCCCAAAGAATTCCGCGCCTGTTAAAAGAATGGCGGCTGCCATTAGACGCACCGAGGAGTGCAATAGCGGTTGTTGGAAGAACCCTTCTACAACGGGTTTTAGCAGGTAACCCGCCGCCAACGCGGGAACGCTGGCAAGAACCAAATACCAGCCAGTCTTTGCTTCCATCGGCATGGAATTGAACTTGCCTACATTGGGTAGGTTGGCAAGGGTTGTTTTTACGATCTCAACCAGGTCGCGCCAAAAATAGACAATGAGCGCGATGATAGCGCCCATTTGCACTACGATGTTAAAAATAAAGCTGGCTTCGTTGGCGGGGATGTTGAGTATGGTTTGCGTGATGAGTAAATGGGCGGTGGAAGAAACGGGAATGAACTCGGTGAGTCCTTCTACGATGCCCAAAATGATGGCTTGGATCAATGTCATGGATTGTTCCTCTATGCGTTAGAGCGTTTAGCGTTGTTTTTCCAAACATCCAATAAACCCGGCAAGCGCTCGTAATAACTACCCTCAGCAATGTAGCCGCGGATGTCGCTGACCAGGGAGATAAGGGCGTGCAGGTTATGGATGGAGATGAGCGTGCTAGCCAGTAATTCCTTAGCGACGATCAGATGGCGGAGGTAGGCGCGGGTGAAGTTTTTGCAGGTGTAGCAGGTACAAAGCGGGTCGATGGGGCTAGGGTCGCTTTTGAAGGTCGCGTTCATCAAATTGAGCCGACCGTTGGAAGAGAAAGCGGAGTGGTGCCGTGCCAGACGGGTGGGCAATACGCAATCAAAAAGATCCACCCCGCGGGCAACACCGTTGAGAATATCCTCCGGGGTGCCAACGCCCATCAGGTAGCGCGGTTTGTTCTCAGGCAACAAGGGGGTAACCACATCCAGT